>CBAAAD010000224.1:0-5440 GCA_964658785.1 uncultured Methylobacterium sp. | reverse complement strand
TCGAGCGCGCCCGCATAGTCGTGTTGATCCTCCAGCGCGCGGAACAGGCTGAAACCGAGCAGCACCCGCGTGTCGGGCGGCAGGTTGGGTTGACCCAGGGCTTGTCGGATTAGACCGATGTCAGCCACTCCCAGCGGCTCGGTCTTGAGATTGGCCAGGCCGTGCCAGGCTTCGGCGCGTCCGGGCTGCTGGCGCAGCACGTGCCGGTACTCGGCGACGGCACGCGGGATGTCGCCTTGCATGGTGGCGATGTCCGCCACGCCGAGGCGGGCCAACACGTGCTGCGCGTCGATAGTCAGGGTTTGGCGGAAGGCGTTGTCGGCATCGTGCAGCTGGCCCGTTTCCTTCAGGGCCTTGCCGAGGTTGTAGTGGAGCTTGGCCTGCCGTGGCGCCAGTTCACAGGCCCGGCGCAGGTGGATCAGCGCTTCCTCGAACGCGCCGGCATCGTGCAGGGCGCAGCCGAGGTAGGTCTGCATGCCGGCATCCCCGGGACGTTGTGCCACGGCCTTGCGCAGCCAGTCGGCGCTCTTGCCGGGCTGGCCCCGCATCAGGCAGGTTACCCCGTATAAATACTGGGCGTCGGCCAGCCTCGGGTTGGCAGCGAGCGCCTGGGTCAGTAGGCGCTCGGCGTGATCCAGTTGGCCCTGGCTGAGCGCCCGACCGGCCTCCGCCACCCATTGGCCGACACTGGCGGAGGTTGGATGGGGAGGCATGCCGCGTCGATCAGGTGCGCGGTGTTAAGCCGAATGCCACGCTTCCATGCCGCCCGCCACGTTGTATAGGTTGCTGAAACCGTGCGCGGCGAAACGTTCGGCCATGCTCTGGCTGGAGATGCCGACGTTGCAGATAAAGGCCAGCGCCGTGTCCTTGGGCAGGGCGGCGAGGCGCTCGTACCCTTCGTCGTCCAGTACGCGTGCCTGCGGCAACGGCGGAACGGCGGCGCGGTTGTGGGCAGGGCGCACGTCGATCAAGGTGACGTCACCGGCCGCGAGTCGAGCCCTGAGCTCCTGCACGGTGAGCGATTTGATGTCCTGCGCGCCCGGAAACTTCAGGCTCAGGCCTTCGCCCTGCACGGTGGAGACCCAGTCGATCACGATGCCCTTGGCGCGCTGCGCGCTGGCGGGATCGAAATGCACCTCGAGGCCGTTGCTGTGCGCCACGATGTCGTGCTCGCCGGCCGGTGCCAGCTGGAATCCGGCGCTGTGGTCGGGGCCGATTTCCAGGTGCAGCGCCACGCCCTGCGCATTGGCCGTGCCCTGGCGGATCGCCTCGGCGGCCGCATCGGTGATGGTGATTTGCGGCGGCGTGCGGTCGGGCTTGGCGGCGCCGAACAGCTCGTGCAGCTCGCCGCTGGTATAGAGCTGGCGGATGATGTCGGCGCCGCCGACCAGTTCGCCTTCGACATACAGCTGCGGAATGGTCGGCCATTCGCCGTAGGCCTTGATGCCCTCGCGAATTTCCGGGTCTTCCAGCACGTTGATGGTGTGGTAATCCGGCAGCAGCTCGTTAAGCATGTTGGTGGCCGCGGCGGAAAAGCCGCACTGGGGCTGGCGGCGGTCGCCCTTCATGAAGAGCACCACGCGGTGATCCTTGAGCACGGTTTCAATACGTTCGCGGGTGGCGCTGTCGAGGGACATGGGAGGACTCCGGTAGAGAGGTCAATGATCCCATATGGCGCCGCTGTGAAGCAGGTTCAAGCAGAAAGGCCGGCCAATCGGCCTTTCTGCGCTGGCGGGGTCTGCATCAGGCCGCCGGGCGAAGTTGCTCCAGATTGCGCCGACGCGCCGCCAGCGGCGCCAGCGCAAGTGCGGCGGCGGGCGAGGGCAGCAGCAGCTCGCGGCTGGCCCGGCCCAGCGCCGTGGGCTGCTCGCTCCAGTGGATCAGCTCCATCGCACCGGTGTGGTCTTCGGTCAGGGCGGTGCAGTGCTCCACCCAGTCGCCATCGTTGAGGTACAGCACGCCACCGATCTCGCACACCTGGCCGTAATGGATGTGGCCGCAAATGTGCCCATCGAAGCCGCGTTCGGCGGCATCGCCGGCCACGCGATTTTCGTAGGCGCGGATGTACGCCAGTGCCTTGCCGATATGCGACTTGATGATGATCGACAGCGGCACGTACGGCAGCTCCAGCCGGCGCCGCACGCCGTGCAGGCGACGGTTGCTCCAGCAGATGAAGCGGTGCATCGCTTCGCCCAGATGCACCATCCAGCCGCGGCCGACCTGCTCCGGATCAAACTCGTCGCCGTGACTGACGTGATAGCGGCGGCCATCGGCACCTTCGTGGACGGCATCGAGGCGAATCTTCACGCCGCCGAGGGTTTGCCCCGCCATGCCGCGCAGCGGGCAGTCGTGGTTGCCGGGGATGTAGGTGACGTCGACGCCGCGCTTGGCCATGGCCATGATTTCGGCCAGCACCGCGGTGTGATCGGCATGCCACCAGTGTCGTCGGGTCAGCGCTTCCATGTCGATGATGTCGCCGACCAGATACAGCTTTTCGCAGCGCAGCTTGCGCAGAAAGTCGAGCAGATAACTCGCCTTGCAGTCGGGCGTGCCCAGATGCACGTCGGAGATGAAGGCGCTGCGGCAGATGAAGTTCGACATGGCGAATACTCCGGTAGTTACCGGGAGCTCAGTGTCGGACCTTCAGGTCACCGCGGCGTGGCGAAATGGTTGCAGGGATGTTGCGGCGCGCAACGGCGGACTCAGTCGCGATCGCGCAGCGCCTGCGCCGCCGACGGTTCGATCGCATCCGCCCAAAGCGTGTACTGCGCCGCGGATGGATGCAGGCCGTCGTCGGCAACCAGTTCGGTATGCTGTCGCGATAGTGCGGTGATGCTGACCCAGCGCGCGCCGGCGCGCGAGGTTTCGTCGCGCGCGATGGCGTTATAGACGTCCAGTTCGTCGGCGATGCGCTGCGGGCCGCGAGCGTCGTCTTGCGCGAAGGGCGTGGTGCCCCAGTCGGGAATCGATACCACGATGACATGCTGCGGCCGCTCGTCGGCCAGCGTGACGGCTCGCTGCAGCAGGGCGCGAAACGCCTTGCGATAACTGCCGGCAGAACGGCCGCGGTATTCGTCGTTCACGCCGATCAGCAAGCTCACCAGAGCGTAGGTCGGATCGAGCTTTGCCTGATCCATGCCGACGGAAAGTTCGCCGGTGGTCCAGCCGGTGACGGCGACGATGCGCGGGTCGCCGATTCGCACGCCACGGCGACGAAGCCGCTGCACGAGCTGCACGGGCCAGCGCGCTTCGGCGGGCACCGATTCGCCGATGGTGTATGAATCGCCGAGGGCGAGATAACTGAGCGCCGGCGTCGCGCGACTGTCGGAAGCGGACTTCGACATCGATGCGGTGTCAGCGTGCTTTTTCGTTTGGCGAAATGCGCTGATGCTCACGCCACCGCCGCTTCCGCACGATGCGGTTGCTCGTCTGCCATCCGGCCCAGCACCCGCTCGATGCGCACGAACACCTCGCGCAGCTGCGCCGGTGGCGGCAGCAGGGTAAGGCGGAAATGCCGGCTGGCCGCCACGTTGAAACTGCAGCCCGGCACAATCAGGACCGACTCTTCCTCGAGCAGGCGCAGGGCGAAGGCGTTGTCGTCGAAGCTGGCGATACGGCTGGCGCGAATCTGCGGGAACGCGTACAGCGCGCCGCCGGGCGTAACGAGGTCGAGATAGTCGCTGTCCGCGACGCCGTCAATCACCGCCTGACGCGCCTCGTGCAGCCGTCCGCCGGGCGCCGTCAACGCGTGGACGGTCGGCGCGTCCTGCAGCGCGGGAATCACCGCCCACTGCGCGGGCATGTTGGCGCACAGGCGCAGCGCGGCGAGTAGCTGCATCGCATCACGGTAGTCCGACGTGCGCTTTGGATCGCCCGACAGGCTCATCCAGCCAACCCGATAGCCGCAGGCGCGATGGACCTTGCTCAGGCCACCGAAGCTGATGCACGGGAGCTCGCCTGCCACTTCGGCCAGCGGCTGAAACACGGCGTCGTCATACAGAATTTCGTCGTAGATCTCATCGCAAAGCAGCAGCAGGCGATGCCGCGCCGCTACCGCCACCAGCTGCTCCAGCAGCGCGCGCGGATACACCGCGCCGGTCGGGTTGTTGGGATTGATCAGCACGAGTGCGCGCGTTCGCGGGGTGATCAGCGCCTCGATTTCTTCGGGATCGGGCAGGTGGCCGTTGGCCGCGGTGCAGCGGTAGTAGCGCGGGCGACCGCCGTTCAAGATCGTCGCGGCGCTCCACAGCGGGTAGTCCGGGCTGGGCAGCAGCACTTCGTCGTCGGTCTGCAGCAGCGCGCGCAGGCTGATGTCGATCAGCTCGCTGACGCCGTTGCCGATAAAGATGCGCTCCGGGTCGACATGGCGTGCGCCGCGGGCGCGCTGCTGGGCGGCAATGGCGTCACGCGCCATCTCCAGGCCCTGCTCGTGGCCGTAGCCTTCGCTCTCGTGCAGATGGCTGGCGATGGCTTCGCGCAGACGCGGCGGCGCCTCGAAGCCGTAGCGGCTGAGGTTGCCGATATTGAGCTTGATGATCTCCTGGCCGGCCGTTTCCATGTCGCGCGCGCGGCGCGTCAGTGCGCCGCGGATCTCGTATCGCACGTCGGCCAGGTGGGAACTGGGCACGATGGCGCCGGGTGTGATTGAACCGCCTGTCTTCGAAGCCAACGCCGGAATCCTTCATCGCAATTGCCGGCGCGGTGGCCGAAACGGTGATGCTAGCAGTGCGCAGGCGCATGGTGCGAGGCCGATCAGGACCACGCAAGGGCAAATCGCGGTTCACGGACGGGCCATGGAAAGGCAGGGCATAATCACGGCACCCGTGCAGCCAGATCTCCCCCATGAGTGATGCCGAATCGATCGAACGCCTGCGACGCATCGGCTGGCGCGGTGACACGCTGCCCGGCAACGGTCTGCGGCTGGCCCGCGTGGTGGCGCAGCATCGGGCCGGCTACGAGCTGCACGACGGCGAAACGCTGTTCGGCGCACAGCCCGACGGCCGCTTCCTCAAGCGCGGTATCGATCCGGGCGAGCGGCCGGCCGTGGGCGATTTCGTCGAAGTGGCTGACGGCACGCCGCCGCATATCGTCAGCGTGTCGCCTCGTCGCACCGTGTTGTCCCGTGCGGCAGCAGGCGAGCGCTACGAGCGGCAGATCATCGCCACCAATATCGACTACGTGCTGGTGCTTACCGGACTGGACGGCGATTTCAACCCGGCGCGTATCGAGCGCTACCTATCGCTGACGGAAGATTCCGGGGCGCAGCCGGTGGTGCTGCTGAGCAAGCTCGATACCCGCGACGACGCGCAGGAGCAGATCGACGCCCTGCGCGCGCGCCTGCCGGACAGCACGCCGATCCATCCGCTCAACAGCAAGGATCCGGCCAGCGTGGCGCTGCTGGCGCAGTACCTGAAGCCGGGCGACAGCGCGGTGCTGGTCG
>CBAAAD010000223.1:0-5443 GCA_964658785.1 uncultured Methylobacterium sp. | reverse complement strand
GGTGCGCCACGCTGATCTGGCCATGTATGCGGCCAAACAGCAGGGCAAGGATCGCGGCGCCCTGTACGAGCCGGCCATGGAGCTGGAGCAGCTGCGCCTGCAGGCCATGCGCGAGCGCGTCGCCCAGGCGCTCGCGCAATCGCGTTTGCGGCTGCTGTTCCAGCCCATCGTCTATGTCGACGGGCTACCTGGGTCACAAGGGGTCGCCGGCATGGAGGCGCTGATCCGTCTGCATGATGACGACTTGGGCCTGATCGAACCCGCTAACTTCACTCATGTACTGGACGATCCGCAGCTGGCACGACCTATTGGCCGTTTTGTGCTGGGCGAGGCGTTTAAACACTGTCTGGAATGGCTGCAACAAGGTGTGTCGATTCCGGTATCGGTGAACATAAGCACGCGGCACCTGCTGCACCCGGCGTTCTTTACGGATATCGATGTGGCACTCGACGCCTATCCCCAGGTGATGGACGTCGGTTTCGGTATCGAGATTACCGAAACCGGCCCGAGCATGGATCATGCGCAGGCCGCCGTCGTGATCGAAGAGTGCCGGCGCCGCGGCATTCGCGTGGGTCTGGATGATTTCGGCACCGGCAGTGCTTCGCTGAGCCATATTCAGCAGCTCGATATCGAACACATCAAGCTCGATCAGAGTTTTGTGCGGGGTATCCTCAGCGATGACCGCAACATGGCGATCGCCGCCGGCGTCATTACCACGGCGCGCATGCTGGCCAAGTCGGTCATTGCCGAAGGTGTGGAATCGCTGGAGGAGGGGGACGTCCTCGCCTCGCTCGGCTGCCACCAGCTGCAGGGTTTCTCCATTTCGCGTCCGATGGCCGCCGCCGCGATACCGCAGTGGGTGATTGGGTGGAAGCCGCCGCCGTCGTGGGGTCATCTGGCCGGCGAGCGCCAGTTGCTAGTGGACGGAAGACAGGTAAATGTCTGAGCTGCGGATCGGTGATGCGCACCCAGGAACCTGCATCGAGCGCTGATATCGCTGCGATCAGGCAGTGTCGCCGTTGTGGTGCGAGCTCAGCGCAGCCTTTATGATCGGGCCATGGATCGGCCGATACGTTCGGCCGGCAGGAGTCAAGCATGAAACCCGTAGCCGCCGCCCCTCGCCAGGGCATCATTTCCCTGAAGATCAAAGACGCGCCATCGCTTTACAACGCCTACATGCCGTTCCTGAAGAATGGCGGCCTGTTCGCGCCGACGGCGCAACATTATGCGCTGGGCGACGAGGTGGTTTTGCTGGTCACGCTGGCCGAAGAAACCGAACGGCTTTCGGTGGTCGGCAAAGTGGTATGGATCAGTCCGCTTGGTGCGCAGGGAAACCGCACGGCTGGTATTGGCGTGCACTTCAATGAATCCGGCGATGCCGAGGCGGCGCGCAGCCGTATCGAAAACATTCTTGCCGGCACGCTGAGCTCGGATCGCGCAACGCACACCATGTAGTTGCAGCATCCGGACGGCCGTCCTGATCTGCGGTCAATCCGCACATTCTGGTCATTAACGCTTGTCGTAGTACCCGCACGCGCTGGTACAATAACGGGGTTCGCGATCCCCTTCTTCGTGAAACGTCAGGTGCTTCGAGCCCCGTGCCCGCAAGTATGACCAAGCAGCTTGAGTCAGTGCTGGTCTGACGAACCCAATGTCGCCAGACCGTTCTCCCACGGTCACTGATGCGCCGCCCGGCGCGGAGGTTGTAGCAACGTGATTGCCGAATACTGGCCCGTTCTGCTGTTTATTGCCGTGGCCATCGGCCTCGGCCTGGCGCTTCTCGCCATCGGCTTGCTGGCTGGTCCCAGCCGTCCCGGCGCTGAAAAGCTCGCACCCTACGAGTGCGGCTTCGAGGCGTTTGAAGACGCGCGCATGCAGTTCGATGTGCGCTATTACCTGCTGGCCATCCTCTTCATCATTTTCGATCTGGAAATCGCCTTCCTGTTTCCGTGGGCGGTGGTATTCCAGAAGATCGGCGCCGTCGCGCTGATCGAGATGGCGCTGTTCCTGCTGCTGCTGGTCATCGGTTTCGCTTACGTCTGGAAGAAAGGGGCACTGGAATGGGAATGAGCAATTCCATCAGCCGGGTGATGCACAACCCGGAGCCGCTGAATCTGGTCGACGATATCCTGCGGCCGGGCGGCGACAACCCGATCGTCCAGCGCGGCTTCGCCACCACCAGCGTGGATGCGCTGATGAACTGGGCGCGCACCGGCTCGATGTGGCCGATGACCTTCGGCCTGGCCTGCTGCGCGGTGGAGATGATGCACGCCGGTGCGGCGCGTCTGGATCTGGATCGCTATGGCGTGATTTTTCGCCCCAGCCCGCGCCAGTCCGACGTGATGATCGTGGCCGGCACCCTGGTCAACAAGATGGCTCCCGCGCTGCGCAAGGTCTACGACCAGATGCCCGAGCCGA
Organism: uncultured Methylobacterium sp.; assembly: GCA_964658785.1. GTDB lineage: Bacteria > Pseudomonadota > Gammaproteobacteria > Xanthomonadales > Rhodanobacteraceae > Rhodanobacter. The sequence continues at coordinate 3,025 of CBAAAD010000223.1, read as the reverse complement.
AGTGGGTGATCTCGATGGGCAGCTGCGCCAACGGCGGCGGCTACTACCACTACTCGTATTCGGTGGTGCGCGGCTGCGACCGCATCGTGCCGGTCGACATTTACGTGCCGGGCTGCCCGCCGACGGCCGAAGCGTTGATCCACGGCATTCTGCAGCTGCAGAAAAAAATTCGTCGTACCAGCACCATCGCGCGTTCGTAAGAGGCTCTTCATGTCAGACCCACATTCGAACGCGCTGGCCGACCGTCTCGCCGCGCGATTCGGCGAAACGCTGACCATCAGCACGGTCCGCAACGAAACCACCGCCGAACTGTCCGCCGCCGATCTGATCGCGGTGGCTACCGCGTTGCGCGACGAGTCGGCGTTCCAGTTTAGCGAGTTGGTGGACCTGTGCGGCATCGATTATCTCGGCTACAGCCAGGTCGAGTGGGATACCGACTCGATTTCCAGCACCGGTTTTTCGCGCGGCGTGGAAGGCCAGGCGATGGGTCGTTTCGACTGGGCCAGCCGGCCGCACAGTGAAGACAAGCCGCGTCGCTTTGCCTCGGTAGTGCACCTGCTGTCGATCGTGCACAACTGCCGCCTGCGCCTGCGCGTGTTCTGCGACGACGACACGCTGCCGATGGTGCCGTCGCTGACCCTGATCTGGCCGGGCGTAAACTGGTTCGAGCGCGAAGCGTTCGATCTGTACGGCATTATTTTCGACGGGCACCCGGACCTGCGCCGCATCCTCACCGACTACGGTTTTGTGGGGCACCCGTTCCGCAAGGATTTCCCGCTGATCGGCAACGTCGAAGTGCGCTACGACCCCGAGCAGAAGCGCGTGATCTACGAGCCGGTGTCGATCGAGCCGCGCGTGCTGGTACCGCGCACCATCCGCAACGACGCCGACCTGATGCAGGCCGAAGCCGAAGCCGCCGACGACTGGCAGAGGAACTGATCGTGCAAGAGATTCGCAACTACACGATGAACTTCGGCCCGCAGCATCCTGCGGCGCACGGCGTGCTTCGTCTGATCATGGAAATGGACGGCGAGACCATCGTTCGCGCCGATCCGCACATCGGCCTGCTGCACCGTGGCACCGAGAAGCTGGCCGAGTCCAAGCCGTTCAACCAGTCCATCGGCTACATGGATCGGCTCGACTACGTGTCGATGATGTGCAACGAGCATGCCTACGTGCGTGCCATCGAAACCCTGCTGGGTATCGAGGCGCCCGAGCGCGCGCAGTACATCCGCACGATGTTCGACGAGATCACCCGCATCCTCAATCATCTGATGTGGATCGGTTCCAATGCCCTCGATCTGGGTGCGATGGCGGTTTTCCTGTACGCCTTCCGCGAGCGCGAGGAGCTGATGGACTGCTACGAGGCCGTTTCCGGCGCGCGCATGCACGCGACGTATTACCGGCCGGGCGGTGTGTATCGCGATCTGCCGGCGCAGATGCCGCAGTACCGCGAGTCGCCGTGGCACAAGGGTAACGACCTCAAGCGCATCAACAGCTGGCGCGAAGGCTCGATGCTCGACTACCTCGAAGCGTTCACCAACGATTTCCCGAGCAAGGTCGACGAGTACGAAGAGCTGCTCACCGGCAACCGCATCTGGAAGCAACGTACCGTTGGTATCGGCGTGATCAGCCCGGAGCTGGCCCAGCAGTGGGGCATGACCGGCGCCATGCTGCGCGGCTCGGGTGTGGAATGGGATCTGCGCAAGAAGCAGCCTTACGCGAAATATGCCGACGTCGATTTCGACATTCCGGTGGGCGTCAACGGCGACTGCTATGACCGCTACCTGGTGCGCGTGGAAGAAATGCGCCAGTCCAATCGCATCATCCAGCAGTGCGTGAAATGGCTGAAGGCCAATCCCGGTCCGGTGATGGTGAAAAACTTCAAGGTCGCGCCGCCCACGCGCTTTGAAATGAAGGAGGACATGGAAGCCATGATCCATCACTTCAAACTGTTTACCGAGGGATACTGCGTGCCGGCCGGCGAAACCTACTGCGCGGTCGAAGCGCCCAAGGGCGAGTTCGGCTGCTATCTGGTTTCCGATGGCGCCAACAAGCCGTTCCGCGTGCATCTGCGTGCGCCGGGCTTTGCCCATCTCTCGTCCATGGACACCATCGTGCGCGGCCACATGCTCGCCGACGTGGTGGCCATGATTGGCACCTACGATCTCGTGTTCGGCGAAGTCGACCGCTGAGTCCGAAGGAAAGCATCTATGAAAGTCACCGGACATTTTGATCAGGTCAAGAACGTCGACCCGCTGGTCGTGCTCAGCGAGCACACGCGTCATCACATCGACGCCTGGGTCGCCAAGTTTCCGCCCGACCGCAAGCGCTCGGCGCTGATCCAGTCGCTGTTCGCGGCGCAGGAGCAGAACCAGGGCTTTCTCAGCGACGACCTGATCGCCGCCGTGGCCAAGTACCTCGATCTGCCCACGGTCTGGGCGTACGAGGTAGCCAGCTTCTACTCGATGCTGGAAACCAAGCCGGTCGGCCGCAACAACGTGGCGATCTGCACCAACATCTCGTGCTGGCTCAACGGCGCCGACGATCTGGTGCGCCACTGTGAAAAGAAGCTTGGCGTAAAGCTGGGCGAAAGCACGGCCGACGGCCGCGTGTATCTGAAGAAAGAAGAAGAGTGCATCGCGGCCTGCGTGCGCGCGCCGGCGATGACCGTCAACGGGCATTACCACGAGTTTCTGGATATCCAGCAGCTCGACAAAATTCTGGACGGGCTGGAGTAGATCATGGCAGTCGGACCCGCACCCAAAGAGCATCAGGTTGTCCTGACCACGCTGCATTTCGACAAGCCGTGGGCAATGAACAGCTACGAGCAAGTGGACGGCTACAAGGCGTGGCGGAAAATCCTCGCCGAAAAGCCCGACCCGGCCACGCTGATCGAAGAGGTCAAGAAGAGCGCGCTGCGCGGGCGCGGTGGCGCCGGATTTCCGACCGGTCTGAAATGGTCGTTCATGCCGAAAGGCACGATGCAGAAATACATGCTGTGCAACTCCGACGAATCGGAGCC
>CBAAAD010000222.1:3174-5446 GCA_964658785.1 uncultured Methylobacterium sp. | reverse complement strand
GCCGTTGATCCGACCCGTTGGGTCAGATAACGCCGGGAAGGCGTTGGCAGGCTTCGGGCAAGCAAGGTTGGTTGAAGCTCCCGCCTAACCTGTCACGGATGCTGGATTATGGATTTACCCCATCATGGATGGTGGGTGAAGTTACAATTCGCTGAAACAAACATCTCCACGGGGCGAGCGGACTAAAACCGCTCGCCGTCGTGTTTACAGTTCAAGTCATGTACGCCAGTAGCTCAATTGGCAGAGCAGCGGTCTCCAAAACCGCAGGTTGGGGGTTCAAGTCCCTCCTGGCGTGCCACTTTCCCGAGGATCGATGACGGGTGACGATGGCAAGGCCGCCCGGTTGGGCCGGCATGCTGCTGACACTTGATCACTGTGCATGAATACCAAGGCAGAACAGCAGCCCAAAGGCACGAATGCCGCCGATGTCGCCAAGCTTGTACTGGCGGGGCTGATACTGGTTGGCGGCATCTTCGCCTATTCCTGGTTCGGTAACGACGCCAGCATCCCATCATCCGTGCGCCTGCTTGGCGTGCTGGTTGCTTTGGTCGTGGCGCTGGCGATTGCAGCTTTTACGGCGCTGGGTCGTCGGGTGCGCAACTTTCTGGCCGAGTCGCAGTTCGAGCTGCGCAAGGTCGTCTGGCCGACCAAGGACGAGACGATCAAGACCACCCTCATCATTATTGTGGTGGTGTCTGTCATTTCGTTGTTGCTGGGCCTGATCGATCTGATCCTGAAGTCGGTCATTCTCGACTGGCTGCTCAAGTTGGGTACCTGAGGTGGAAAACATGAGCAAGCGTTGGTATGTGGTGCACGCCTATTCGGGTTTCGAGAATCAGGTGAAGCGTTCCCTCGATGAGCGCATCAAGCGCGCCGAGATGGAAGAGCGGTTCGGCGAAGTGCTGGTGCCGACCGAAGAAGTCATCGAAATGCGCGGCGGCCAGAAGCGTCGCAGCGAGCGAAAGTTCTTCCCTGGTTACGTGCTGGTGCAGATCGAGACGAATACCGAGGGCAAGGCGCCGCGAATCGATGACGAATGCTGGCATTTGATCAAAGAGACGCCGAAAGTGATGGGTTTTATCGGCGGCACCGCCGATCGTCCGCTGCCGATCAAGGACAGCGAGGCGGAGGCTATCCTCAGTCGCGTTCGCGAAGGCGTGGAAAAGCCGCGTCCCAAGGTGCTGTTCGAGCCGGGCGAGATGGTTCGCGTGACCGAAGGCCCGTTCAACGATTTCAACGGTGTGGTGGAAGAGGTCAACTACGAAAAGAGCCGCCTGCGCGTTGCGGTTTTGATCTTTGGTCGCTCAACCCCCGTCGAGCTGGAGTTCGGTCAGGTCGAGAAGGCCTGATCAGGACAGCTTGACCTGCCAAAACTAGGTTTGGCACGGGCCTTGCTGAAAGGCTGATCAATCTCTATACTGCGCGGTTCACGCCGAGGTCTCACGACCTTGGCGTGCCCGTGTTTCAGGGTTTGCATGAAGCAAACCTTCCTTCCATCCATGGATCGGTGAACAGCGAGGAGCCGCAAGGCGCCCGAACTCGCGAGGAAAAACGCAATGGCAAAGAAAGTTACTGGTTACATCAAGCTGCAGGTCAAGGCCGGTCAGGCCAACCCGTCGCCGCCGGTGGGCCCAGCCCTCGGTCAGCGCGGCCTGAACATCATGGAATTCTGCAAGGCGTTCAACGCCGCCACGCAGAAGATGGAGCCCGGTGCGCCGATTCCGGTCGTGATCACCGCATATTCCGATCGCAGCTTCACCTTCGCAATGAAGACCTCTCCCGCCACGTTCTGGCTGAAGAAGCTCACCAATACGCCGAAGGGCTCGCCGAAGCCGAATACCGACAAGGTCGGCAAGGTGACTCGCGCCCAGCTCGAGGAAATCGCCAAGCAGAAGAGCGCCGACCTCACGGCGGCTGAACTCGAGGCCGCGGTTCGCACGATCGCCGGCAGCGCCCGTTCCATGGGTCTGGTAGTGGAGGGTTAAGACATGACGACGAAACTTACAAAACGTATGAAGGCCGCGCAGGGCGCGGTGCAGCCGGGCAAGTTCTACGGCCTGGACGAAGCGCTGAAGATCATCAAGGACAACGCCAAGGCCAAGTTCCCCGAGTCGGTGGACGTGGCCGTGCGCCTGGGTATCGACGCGAAGAAGTCGGATCAGGGTGTGCGCGGCTCTTCGCTGCTGCCGCACGGGACCGGCAAGACCATCAAGGTTGCCGTGTTCTGCCCGCCGGGTGAAAAGGCCGAAGCTGCCAAGGCTGCCGGTGCGGA
>CBAAAD010000222.1:0-3074 GCA_964658785.1 uncultured Methylobacterium sp. | reverse complement strand
CCGTGTTCTGCCCGCCGGGTGAAAAGGCCGAAGCTGCCAAGGCTGCCGGTGCGGATGCCGTCGGCATGGACGATCTGGCCGAGCGTATGCAGGCCGGCGATCTGGACTTCGGTCGCGTCATTGCCACGCCGGACGCGATGCGCGTTGTCGGTAAGCTGGGTCAGCTGCTTGGTCCGCGCGGACTAATGCCGAACCCGAAAGACGGCTCGGTCACCGCCGACGTTGCCACGGCAGTGAAGAATGCCAAGGCGGGTCAGGTGAAGTTCCGCAACGACAAGGCCGGCATCATCCACGCGACCATCGGCAAGGCCAACTTCGAGGCGTCGCAGCTCGCTGACAACCTCAATACGCTGATCGGCGATCTGCTGAAGGCCAAGCCGTCCACGGCGAAGGGTCAGTTTTTGCAGAAGGTAGCTCTTTCCAGCACGATGGGCCTCGGCGTTGCCGTCGATACCTCGACGCTGACGACGGCTGCCAAGTAACAAGTTCAAGTCCTGAGCCGGCCCATGCCGGCGCAGGCAGTTTTTGAGGGCAGCTCCGATTGCTCCAGGCAAATCGGGGCGGCTGTCAAAGACCGCAGGCGTGACCAGCGCGCGACAGCGACGGGCAGGAAGCTCGCAAACGGCATGGAATCGCCGTTGTCGATAGCGAGGTCGCTTAATCGGGTTTACTCAAATCCGGCCCGCGCAGATGGTGCTGCCCATTCTGGAATGTTTTTCTGGAAAGGCCGACACCCGGGGCATTTCGTGTCCCCGACGTCACGGATGGCGTCGCCCAGGACCGCAAGCGGCAGGAGCCGTAAGCGGAGTTTATTTGGAGGAGTGCAATGGCTCTAAATCTGTCCCAGAAACAAGAAGTAGTTGCCGAACTGGCAGAAGTTGCCGCGAAGGCCCACTCCTTGATTGCTGCCGAATATGCAGGCACCACGGTCGCTCAAATGACCGCGATGCGCAAGCAGGCCCGCGAGTCCGGCGTGTACTTGAGAGTTGTCAAGAACACCCTGGCAGCGCGCGCCGTGGCCGGCACTGACTTCGACGTCGTCAAAGACTCGCTGGTCGGCCCGCTGCTTTATGCATTTTCGACAGAAGAACCCGGCGCGGCCGGGCGTCTGATCAAGGAATTCGCCAAGACCAACGACAAGCTGAAGCCGAAAGTCGTTTCGGTCGAAGGCAAGCTGTTCGCAGCCGAGCATGTCGACGTGTTGGCCTCGCTGCCGACCCGTGAGCAGGCGCTGTCCATGCTGGCACGCGTGCTGGCCGAGCCCGCTGCGATGTTCGCCCGCGCCGTCAAGGCCGTGGCCGACAAGCAGGACGGTGGTGGCGAAGTTGCCGCCGAAGCTCCGGTCGAAGCCGAGCCCGCTTAAGTTCGCTTTCTATCTAACTGAATCCATTTCCAGAGGTAAATAAAATGTCCCTTTCCAACGAACAGATCGTTGAAGCCGTAGCCGCCAAGTCGCTCATGGAAGTGATGGAGCTGGTGAAGGCGATTGAAGAGAAGTTTGGCGTGTCGGCTGCCGCTCCGGTGGCTGCTGCTGGTCCGGCCGCTGCGGCTGCCGCTCCTGCTGAAGCGCAGACCGAGTTTGACCTGATCCTGAAGACCGCCGGCGCCAAGAAGGTCGACGTGATCAAGGCCGTTCGCGCCATCACCGGCCTGGGCCTGAAGGAAGCCAAGGACCTCACCGAGGCCGGTGGCGTTCTGAAGGAAGCCTTGTCGAAGGACGACGCCGAGAAGTTCAAGAAGGATCTCGAAGCTGCCGGCGCCACTGTCGAACTGAAGTAATCGGCGTTTGCGCGCCGATAGTTCGACTTGACGTCAAGCAAGCCTGGGGGCGAAAGCTCCCGGGCTTTGCCTGTTAAAGGTGAACTTCACCGGCTCGGCGGTATCGAAACGCTATTCACGATTCAAAAACAAGCGACAGCAACACCCGCAACTGCAGCACCCGTCAGAAGCCAGCACTGAAAGATCGACGATGTTCTCCACGATCTTTGATTCATGCCTTTTGACGTATCGGTCGGCAAGTCACCGTCGCCCGGTCACCAGCGGCATCCAATAGTTCTTATCATTTAGCCGGTGTGTGCACCACCGGCGTCACTGCGAACCGAGGCGCTCCCGATCATGGCCTACTCGTTTACCGAGAAGAAACGCATCCGCAAGGACTTTGGCAAGCGTCCGCCCGTACTGGGCGTACCCAACCTGCTGACCATCCAGACCGATTCCTACCGCGAGTTTCTGCAAGAAGAAATCTCGCCCAAGCAGCGCGCCGAAAAAGGCCTGCACGCGGCGCTGAAGTCGGTGTTTCCGATTACCAGCTATTCGGGCAATGCCGCGCTGGAGTACGTCGAGTATCGCCTCGGCGAGCCGGCGTTCGATGAACGCGAGTGCCGCAACCGCGGCATGACCTACGGTGCGCCGCTGCGCACCACGGTGCGTCTGGTCATTTATGACAAGGACAGCCCGGCCTCGAAGAAGGTGGTCAAGTACATCAAGGAGCAGGAGGTCTACATGGGCGAGATTCCGCTCATGACCGACACCGGCACCTTCATCATCAACGGCACCGAGCGCGTCATCGTCTCGCAGCTGCATCGTTCGCCGGGCGTGTTCTTCGACCACGACCGCGGCAAGACGCACAGCTCGGGCAAGCTGCTGTTCTCCGCGCGCGTGATCCCTTACCGTGGCTCGTGGCTCGATTTCGAGTTCGACCCGAAGGACGCGCTGTTCACCCGTATCGACCGTCGCCGTAAATTGCCGGTGACCGTGCTGCTGCGCGCGCTCGGCTACAACAACGAGGAGATGCTGGGCATCTTCTTCGAGCACAACGTGTTTCACCTGGGCAAGAAGGGCGGTACCACGCTGGAGCTGGTGGCCGAACGTCTGCGCGGCGAAACGCTGAGCTTCGACCTGGCAGTTGGCGGCAACGTGCTGGTGGAAGCGGGCAAGCGCATCACCGCGCGTCACGTGCGTCAGCTCGCGGCCGAGAACATCACCGCGCTGGAAGTGCCGGACGACTATCCGGTTGGCCGCATCGTGGCGACCGACATCGTCGATCCCTCCACCGGTGAGCTGCTGGCGTCGGC
>CBAAAD010000221.1:0-5447 GCA_964658785.1 uncultured Methylobacterium sp. | reverse complement strand
GGCGTTGCAGAACAGCGAGTTGTTGACCGACATGATGGTGGAAGTGGCCGCATCGGCCGCGGCGATCTCGATCATCGCCAGCACGTAGGCGATGGTGTCCATCGCCGCGCCGCCGTATTCCTCGGGCACCTCGATGCCCATCAGGCCGAGTTTGCCCATCTCGCGGATGTTCTCCAGCGGAAACTCGCCCTTGGCATCGAATTCGGCGGCCACCGGTGCGATGCGCTTTTGCGCAAAATCGCGGGCGATCGACTGGATCGACAACTGATCTTCGGTAAAGCTGAAATCCATCGAAAAAGCTCCGCAGTGAGAGTGGCAGCCGGTCATTGTAGCCGGCGCGTTCAAACCCGCTTGTGCGAATGCAGCATCGGCGCTCGCCATGATGTGGGCCACGCAAACGTACGGCCGAATGGCCGACGCGGACGCCGCCAGCAGGCGCAGCATCTTGTCGCACGCGCACCGGACTGAACGTAGCGGGCCCGCCCTTTGTCCAGCCGCTTGACGCCCCGGCAAACGGCGCCTAGCCTTGTCATCTCTTTATCGCGATAAAAGGATGCTCGATGGATCTGGCCAGTGCTTCCAGCGTGCTGCGCTTGCTCGCGGATCCCACCCGTGTTCGCCTGCTGGCGCTGCTCGAATACGAGGAGCTGACGGTGGCCGAACTGGCCGCCGTGCTTCATCTCGCCCAGCCGCGCGTGTCCACCCATCTGGCCAAATTGAAGGAGGCCGGGCTGGTGCGCGACCGCCGCGCCGGCGTGTCGGCGTATTACCGCGCCAACAGCGAAGGCGAAGAAGCACAGCGCAAGCTGCTCGATTCCCTGCGTCAGAGCATTGACGACGCCCTGCTGCGCGAAGACACAGAGCGCCTGCCGGGCGTGCTGGCGCAGCGCGCGGGCACCGAAGGCTGGGCCGACACGGTCGCCGGCGACATGGAGCGCCACTACTCACCCGGCCGCACCTGGGAAACCCTGGCCCGCTCACTGCTGCAGCTGCTGGAAACCGGCGACGTGCTGGACATCGCCTCGGGTGACGGCATCACCGCCGAGCTGCTGGCGCCGCACGCCAGGTCGATCACCTGCGTGGATTCCAGCGAGCGCGTGGTCGATGCCGCGGCGAAGCGGCTGCGCGCGTTCGCCAACGTGCAGGTGATCCGGGGCGACATGCAGGCGCTGGAGCTGGGTGAGCAGCGCTTCGATCTGGTCTTGATGCTGCATGCGCTCACCTACGCCGAAAACCCGGCCAGGGCCGTCGCCGAGGCGTCGCGCGTGCTGCGCGCCGGCGGTCGCCTGCTGGCGGTGACGCTGGGCCAGCACGATCACCGCACCGCGGTCGAGCCGTTCGATCACCGCAATCTCGGCTTTTCCGGCGACCAGCTGCGCGAGCTGGCCAGCAGCGCGGGTCTTGACGTCATCAGCTGTCATCAGATCAGTCGCGAGCGCAAGGCGCCACACTTCGAAGTGATCAGCCTGCTGGCGCGAAAACCGCATTGAACCGATCGCTGCCAACACCATGTTGAACACCGCTGCGCGACACGCGAAGCAAGCAAAGGAATCACCACCATGAGCGCCCTGCCCTGGCTACACCCCGACCGCGTTGCCCTGCTGGAACAGGCGCTGCATCAGCGCATCCTGATCCTCGACGGCGGCATGGGCACGATGCTGCAGGCACACGAGCTGGACGAAAGCAGCTTCCGCGGCGACCGCTTCGAGCACGGCCACGACGGCCATGCGAAATCCGCTGACGGTCACGCGCACGAGCACCCAGGCAGCTGCGATCTCAAAGGCAACAACGACCTGCTGACGCTGACCAGGCCCGACATCATCCGCGGCGTGCACACGGCCTATCTCGAGGCCGGCGCCGACCTGGTCGAAACCAACACCTTCAACTCCACCCGCGTCAGTCAGGCCGACTACGGCCTGCAGCATCTGGCCTACGAGCTGAACCTCGAAGGCGCCCGACTGGCGCGCGCCGCCTGCGACGACATGACGGCAAAGACGCCCGACAAACCGCGCTTCGTCATCGGCGTACTGGGCCCGACCAGCCGCACCGCATCGCTGTCGCCGGACGTCAACGACCCCGGCTATCGCAACGTCACGTTCGAGGAGCTGGGCGAAAACTACACCGAGTCCGCCAACGGCCTCATCGACGGCGGCGCCGACGTGATCATGGTCGAAACCATCTTCGACACGCTCAATGCCAAAGCCGCGCTGTTTGCGCTGAGCGAGCTGTTCCACAAGCGCGGCGCACGCGCGCCGGTGATGATCTCCGGCACCATCACCGACCGCTCCGGCCGCACCTTGTCCGGGCAGACGGCCGAAGCGTTCTACTACTCGGTCGCGCACGCGCGGCCGTTGTCGGTCGGCTTCAACTGCGCGCTTGGTGCGGAAGATCTGCGCCCGCACGTGCAGACGCTCTCCAATATCGCGCAGAGTTTCGTCAGCACGCACCCGAACGCCGGTCTGCCGAATGCCTTCGGCGAGTACGACGAATCGCCCGAGCACATGGCCGGGGTGATCGGCGGCTTTGCGCGCGATGGGCTGCTCAATCTGGTTGGCGGCTGCTGCGGCACCACGCCGGCGCACATCAAGGCGATTGCCGAAGCCGTGCGCGACTGCGCGCCGCGCGTGATCCCGTCCGCCGCGCATGCGGAGGCCGCGTAAGTGAGGCGATACACCCGCCTGTCCGGCCTGGAGCCGCTGGTCCTCACACCCGAAGTGCTTTTCGTCAACGTGGGCGAGCGCACCAATGTCACGGGCTCGGCGCAGTTCAAGAAGCTGATCAAGGAGGAGCGCTACGACGAGGCGATCGACGTGGCGCGCCAGCAGGTCGAGAACGGCGCGCAGATCATCGACATCAATATGGACGAGGGCCTGATCGACTCCGAAGCAGCGATGACCCGCTTCGTCAATCTGATTTCCTCCGAGCCCGACATCGCGCGCGTGCCCTTCATGATCGACTCGTCCAAGTGGACGGTGATCGAGGCCGGCCTGCGCTGCCTGCAGGGCAAGGGCATCGTCAACTCGATCTCGATGAAGGAAGGCGAGGCGCAGTTTCTCGAGTACGCGCGCAAGGTGCAGCAGTACGGCGCCGCCGCCGTGGTGATGGCGTTCGACGAGCAGGGCCAGGCCGACACCTGCGCACGCAAGGTCGAGATCTGTTCGCGCGCGTATGAACTGCTGACGCGCGAGCTCGACTTTCCGCCGGAAGACATCATCTTCGATCCGAACATCTTTGCCGTGGCCACTGGCATCGAGGAGCACAACAACTATGCGGTGGACTTCATCGAAGCCACGCGCGAGCTGAAAAAGCGCTTCCCCGACTGCCATATCTCCGGCGGCGTCTCCAACGTGTCGTTTTCGTTTCGCGGCAACGACACCGTGCGCGAGGCGATCCACTCGGTATTCCTGTACCACGCGATCAAGGCCGGCATGGACATGGGCATCGTCAACGCCGGCTCGCTGGCGATCTACGACAACCTCGATCCCGAGCTGCGCGAGCGCGTCGAAGACGTGGTGCTCAACCGCCGCGAGGATTCCACCGAGCGCCTGCTCGAAATCGCCGACAACTACCGCAAGAAAAAGGGCGAGGCCGCGGTCGAGACGATCGCCTGGCGCGAGATTCCCGTGCGCGAGCGGCTCAGCCACGCGCTGGTCCACGGCATTGACCAATACGTGGTCGAAGACACCGAAGAAGCGCGTCAGCTGTCCTCGCGCCCGCTCGACGTGATCGAAGGCCCGCTGATGGACGGCATGAACGTGGTCGGCGACCTGTTCGGCGCCGGCAAGATGTTTCTGCCCCAGGTGGTCAAGTCCGCCCGCGTGATGAAAAAAGCCGTGGCCTACCTGCTGCCCTTCATCGAAGAAGAAAAGCTGCGCACCGGCGACATGGGCAAGAACAACGGCAAGATCATCATGGCCACGGTCAAGGGCGACGTGCACGACATCGGCAAGAACATCGTCGCGGTGGTGCTTCGCTGCAACAACTTCGAAGTGATCGATCTGGGCGTGATGGTGCCGGCGCAGAAAATTCTGGAAGCGGCCATCGCCGAGAACGCCGACATCATTGGCCTGTCCGGCCTGATCACGCCGTCGCTGGAAGAAATGAGCCAGGTCGCGCGCGAAATGCAGCGGCAGAACTTTCATATCCCGCTGATGATCGGCGGCGCCACCACCTCGCGCGCGCACACCGCGCTGAAGATCGAGCCACACTACAAGTCGCCCACCGTATGGGTGAAGGATGCCTCGCGCGCCGTCGGCGTGGCGCAGTCGCTGGTCAGCAAGGATCTGGTCGAGGAGTTCATCGCCAGGATCCGCCTCGAATACGCCGACGTGCGCGAGCGGCACAAGGACCGCGGCCCCGGCAAGCAGCTGGTGCCGCTGGCCAAGGCACGCGCGCAGCGCTTCACCGACGACTGGAAGGCCTACGCGCCGCCGGTACCGAAGACGCAGGGCATCACCGTATTCGACGATTACGACCTTGCCGAGCTGCGCCAGTACATCGACTGGCTGCCGTTCTTCAACGCGTGGGAGCTGGCTGGCAAATTCCCCGCCATCCTCGACGACGAGATCGTCGGCGCGCAGGCGCGCGAGCTCTACGCCGACGCCAAACGCATGCTCGACACGCTGATCGCCGAGCGCTGGCTCACCGCCAAGGGCGTGATCGGCTTCTGGCCGGCGGCGAACGTCGGCGACGACGTCGAGGTCTACGCGGTCGACGCCGCGCCGAAGGCCAAACCTCTTGCCACGCTGCGCCATCTGCGCCAACAGGTGGAAAAACCCGCCGACCGCCCGGACTTCTGCCTCGCCGATTTCATCGCGCCCAAGGACAGCGGCGTCAAGGATTGGGTCGGCGGCTTTGCCGTTACCACCGGCATCGGCATCGAGTCGCACGTGGCCCGCTTCGAGGCCGACCACGACGACTACTCGTCGATCATGCTCAAGGCCCTGGCCGATCGCCTGGCCGAGGCGTTCGCCGAGCGTCTGCACGAGCGCGTACGCAAGGAGTTCTGGGGCTATCAGCCCGACGAGACGCTGGCTAACGACGATCTGATCGCCGAAAAATACCTCGGCATCCGCCCCGCCCCCGGCTACCCGGCCTGCCCCGAGCATTCGGAAAAAGCCACGCTGTTCGAACTGCTCAACGCCACCGAACACACCACCATCGAGCTGACCGAAAGCTTCGCCATGCACCCGACGGCGGCGGTGTCCGGCTGGTACTTCTCGCATCCGCAGAGCCAGTACTTCGTGGTCGGCAAGCTCAGCCGCGATCAGGTCGAGGACTATGCCAAGCGCAAGGGCTGGTCGCGCGACGTGGCCGAACGCTGGCTGGCGCCGTACCTGGGTTATGAGGTCGAGTAAGAGATGAGGTGTGAGCGGTAACGTGGCGCAGTTGGCTAGAGATCAGACTTCGCTTTCGACCATGTCGCGGCGCTTCATCTCGCGCATGTG
>CBAAAD010000220.1:0-5468 GCA_964658785.1 uncultured Methylobacterium sp. | reverse complement strand
GCCGGGCACCATGGAAAACCAAGGAGGCCGTGGAGCTCGCCACGCTGGAATGGGTAGCCTGGTTCAACCACCACCGACTACTCGAACCCATCGGCTATATCCCGTCAGCCGAGGCCGAGGCAAACTACTACCGGCAACTCGCCAGTCAGGCCAAGGCAGTGGAGGCCTGACTTAAACCCAACGGCCTCCACGAAACCCGGGGCGAGTCAGAATCTCTGGCTCGATTCATCAGTTACATTGCATGCCCCCGATTGTCTCATTCCGTCCCCTCTTTTGATGGAATGCAAAATTGGCGGATATGTACGAAACAAGACCTTTGAAGGTGAGTTGATAACGTGCTGATTTGCCAACGTTAGCAAATTGAATGCATCGCGGTTATGCCCGCAGGCGCAGAATTAATTTCGCCAATTTGTCGTCGTAGTTGATAGGCCGGAAAGTTGCTCAGTCGTGCCGAAAAAACTCAGATTGGCAGCACATCAAAAGCCATCGTTAATCGTCGGTCCTCGGGGCGCCCCTCGAAAGGTACCGTTCCGTGCCACATCCACGATGGAAATAGAACGAGCAATCCAGGCTCGGGTTTGATGAAATATTCCGCGTCGAGCGCCGACTTGCCGGCGATGCCGGGTTCGCCGAATTTAAGCCAACCTTCACCGTTTTTACCACCTAGCGCTTCAGGCAACTCGATGTAGCAGGCAGAAGAAAGCCACCCTCGGCCGTGAAAGTGATTGAAATGGTGACCATGTGGATTCAACCGGACTGACCAAAGACCGTTGAGCTTGTAATTCTTTGTGTTACGTCGGCGAAACAAGTCATCCCCGCTTCCAATGACGTCCATATAGCGCCGAATGGGTCCATCAATTGCCCGTCCAAAGGCGTTGATGGCGGGATCGCCTAACGGGTCCAATTCGTGATGAATCTGGCTTCCTGAGCGCAGCGTCTGTTGCACGGGATGCGCTTGCAGTTGGTGCAAGCGGTGAAGGCTTGCTGCGAGATCCTTCAAATACTCGGAGAGATTGGGCCAGCCGTCCGGTGTATCTATCAGACACCCGTGGACAAAATGTTGATAATCAAACAAGCGAGTGGCTCGGTCATCGCCCAGCATCCTCCAAGCACTAGCGAGTAGAGCTATGGCGTGATTGTCGAGGGAATTGGCCTGGATCTGGCGAGTTACAAGGCTTGCCGCGTCAGCATATCGGCCGGTGGCAAATAGAGCATCCACGTAGATGGCTAATGCACCGTGATGATTTGGCGCAATTTCAACCGCCTTCCTGGCGTGCGCAAGAGCCCTGTCCTCATCCGCAGCTACCGATATTTGTGCAGCTACGACTCTCAGCATGAGATCGTTGGGAGAGCCGTCTAGCGCAAGTTCGAGTGAAGCGATTGCATCAACGCTTTTTCCGGCTGTTTCCAACAACCTCGCTTTGGTGATGCGCAGATCCACCAGACGGGGGTTGGTTCGCAAGATCTCTTCCAAAGCCTGCGTAGCGGCATCGACATCTCCGGTACTCATCCACACGAGTTCAGCCAAGCTTGCGTGTGCAGATGCGTCGTCGGGTCTGAGCTTTAGCGCCTGGCGAAACTCTGCTTCCGCTGCATCAAAGTGGTAAGAGCCAAAAAGCGCGCGACCCAAAACATATCGAGCCCCAGCGCTGTCGGCGCCCTTTTTTATAGCGCGGCGCGCGGCCGCGAGGGTCGCCGTATTCTGGCCACTTTGACCGAGGGCCATTGCTAAACCTAGCTCCGCCGTGCCGTTTTCAGGCGCAGCGACGATGGCTTTTTCAAAGGCATTTATTGCTTCTGCTAGCCTGCCGAGGCCAAGCAATGTCTGAGCTCGCAGTAACAGGAGTTCGGCTGGTGAAGTCTGGGGCAACGAGATTGCTTGATCCAAAACGCCCAAGGCGTCCACTGGCCGATTTACCCCCAAAAGAATACGGGCCAGGTTATGGGCTATGGATGCTTCACCTGGCAACAAAACGAGCGCTTGACGCAGATTTTTTTCTGCGGCTAACAACTGTCCCTGTTTCGCCTGAGCAACGCCTTCTTCCGCAAAACGTATTGCCTGTTGACGGATTTCACTAAAGCGATTCGCGTCCGCGAAACCACTCAGAGGAGCGTTCATTAGGTCATACTCATTTCGTGGTCATTTTGTGCTGAGCTTTCGAATTACTTTACTTTCAAATCCTCGTTGCTGCCAACCCATTAAACTGTAAAAACAGACCTTCTTTAGGTTCGCTCATCAGCCTTCATCAAGACTGAGTAGTGTCGAGATCGAGACGGCCGACCAGCAGCGTGTCCGCTTGCAAAAAAAGCCAATCCAGCGTTCGGAGTGGCTTTCGATTTTTGCCTAGAGTTTTGCTATTTGCGTTCGGCGGCCGTCTTGTCGCGGGTGGCGCGGAATTCGGAATCCTTGCTCCAGTCCGGCCACTCGTCGGAGTTGGCCAGCTGGCTGCCCAGCACGTACAGCACCTGCAGGTCGCGCGCGGTGCCGGTGAAGGGCCAGTCGGCCTGCCACTCGTCGCCGGGCTGGTGATAGCGCTTGGAGGTGTAGTCGTCTTCCGCAGCCTTGCCGGCGGCCACGCCGCCATCGACCCAGTCGTTACCCGAGCCGAACGAGATCGCCGGCACGCCGCGCTTGGCGAACGAGAAATGATCGGACCGGAAGAAGTGCCCGGCCTCCGGCTTGGGGTCCGCGCTGTAGACCATGCCGAATTTTTTCGCGTCGGCGATCAGGTCGTCCAGCAGTCCAAGTTTGGCGCTGCCGGAGATGGTGAAATTGCGCGACGGTCCGTGCGGATCGAGCGCATCCATATTGATCACACCGACCGTGGTGGCCAGCGGATACAGCGGCTTGGCGGCGTAGTACTCCGAGCCCAGCAGGCCTTTTTCTTCGGCGGTGACGTTGAGGAAGATCATCGACCTTTCCGGTCGCGGCGCCTTGGCAAAGGCCCGGCCCAGCTCGATCAGTGCCGCCGTGCCGGTCGCGTTGTCGACGGCGCCGTTATAGATGCGATCGCCCTTCGCATCGGGCTGGCCAACGCCCAGATGATCCCAGTGCGCGCTGTAGATCACGGTCTGGTCGGGGTACTTGCTGCCTTCGATGCGGCCGACAATGTTGTGCGAGGTGATGACCTTCGAGTCGACCTTGAAATTGGCCGAGAAGCTTTCGCCCTTCAGCGTTACCGGCTTGAATTCGCGCGTCTGCGCCTGTTTTTTCAGCGCCTCGAAATCGAGCCCGGCGCGCTTGAACATGTCGACCGCGAGATCGCGCTGAATCCACGCTTCGAGCTGCGGATGCACGCTGGCGGGTTTGTCACGCACGATGTCGAACATGGTGATTATGTTGGAGTTCTTCACCGTGTTCCAGCCGTAGGAGGCCGGCGCGGTTTCGTGAATCACCAGCATGCCGAGCGCACCCTGGCGCGCGGCCTCCTCGTACTTGTACGTCCAGCGGCCGTAGTAGGTCATCGCCTTGCCGCCGAAATCGCCGACGCCGGTTTCGAAATCCGGGTCGTTGATCAGCACCACGGCGATTTTTCCGTGCAGGTCGACGCCCTTGAAATCGTCCCAGTGACGCTCCGGCGCGTTGACGCCGTAGCCAACAAACACCAGCGGCGCATGGGCGATCGCCACGGACGTCGAGCCGTCCATGGGCGCACGCACGGCAATCTCGTTGCCCTGGGTCAGCGACTGCGACTTGCCGTCGCTGGACAGGCTCAGCGCCGGCGTGCCGATGATCTCGGTGCGCAGCAGCGGCACGGCCTGAGTCCAGGCGCGCTTGCCGTTGGTCAGGTCGCCACCGGGCTGCAGGCCGGCCGCCTTCATCTGCGCGACCACGTAGTCGACGGTTTTGGTTTCGGCCGGCGTGGCCGGACCGCGGCCTTCGAACGCATCGGAGGACAGCGTCTTGACCTCGTCGGACAGACGGTGCGGATCGAAGGTGGGTGCGTTGACGGCGCCGGCCATCACGGCCGTCGATATGGCGAGCGCAAGCGCGGAAAGCATCAGTCGTTTCAAGAGCGGCTACCTGTCGTGGGAAACTTCTCCGATAGTAAGGAGCGGGCGTGGGCAGGTCCAGCCGCGGGTGGCGTTGGCGCGCCGGCGAGTGGCCGGACCGGACATGACTCGTGCTCGGCCTGTCCCCCGTTGACGGTGGTGCGCTCGCCGCGCGGTACTGTCGCCGCATTGTTTTTTGATGATGACCCTGTACTGTGTTACTCGATGAGTTCGCCGAAAAAAACGTCGTCAAAAGTTGCTGAAGCGCCGCGCCAGCGCATGCAGATGACGGACCTTGCCAGGCTGGCCGGCGTATCCACATCCACGGTTTCGCGCGCGCTGAGCGGCAGCGAGCTGATCAATCCGGAGACGCGGGAGCGCATCCAGACGCTGGCACGCCAGTTCAATTACACGGTCAACAGCGTGGCCACCAACCTGCGCTCCGGCGTCAAGCGCACGATCGCGGTGGTGGTTCCCTATGAGGAAGCAAGTCGCCAGAGTTTTGCCGACCCTTTTCTGCACGGCATCATCGGCAGCCTTGCCGATGCGCTGACCGAGCGCGGTTACGAGATGCTGCTTTCCCGCATCGATGCCGGCCGTCTCGACGCGGCCGCCGCCATGGTCGACGGTGGCCGGGCTGCGGGACTGATACTGATCGGGCAATGGCGCCATCATGACCAGCTCAACGCCATGGCGGCACGCGGTTTGCCGATGGTGGTGTGGGGCGCGCGACTGGCGCATCGTCATTACCGAATCGTGGGCGGCGATAACCGGCGTGGCGGCCGTCTGGTCGCCGAGCACCTGCTTGCCCAGGGGCGGCGTCGCATGGTTTTTCTGGGCGATGCCGGACTGCCCGAAGTAGCCGAGCGCTACCGGGGATTTGCGCAGGTGTTGCGCAAGCACGGCGTGCCGATGCTGGAGCACCAGCGTGCATCGGCATCATTTTTGGCCGACAGCGGACGCAGGGCGATGCTTGCCCTGATCGATGCTTATCCGACGCTCGATGCGGTGTTCGCCAGCAGCGATCTTCTGGCCATGGCTGCGGTGGGCGCACTGCGCGAACGCTGCCGCCGCATCCCGGCCGACGTCGCGGTGGTCGGCTACGACGACGTGGAGCTGGCCGCCTATTTCAACCCGCCCATCACCACCGTGCGTCAGCCTATCCACGAGGCCGGCGTGCGGCTGGTGGAAACGTTGTTGAGCCTGCTTGAGGGTCAGCCGGCACCCGAGCCGGGCCCACTCGAAACGCGGCTCATCGTGCGCGAAAGCAGCCAGTCAAGCGCCGCTTACTGACGCTACGCAACAACCTGCACGGCGTAATGAGCGGCGCGATCAACGGGCAGTGGACGGCTGGATCGTCTGCAATCGTTCCCACAACTCATATTCCGCGCCTGCGGAACGCTCGCCTGACTCGCTGTGGGAAAGGTATTTATCGATGTTGCGCTGCGCATTGCAATCGATTGCACTGAAGTTGA
>CBAAAD010000219.1:0-5507 GCA_964658785.1 uncultured Methylobacterium sp. | reverse complement strand
CCCAAGGGCCTGCTGCCCGAGCAGGACACCGGCATGATCACCGGCGTGGTGCAGGCCGATCAGAACGTGGCGTTTCCGCAGATGGAGCAGCGCACGCAGGCGGTCGCCAATGCGCTGCGCAAGATCGACGGCGTGGCGGGCGTGGCGGCGTTCATCGGCGCCGGCTCGGTCAACCCGACCTTGAACCAGGGCCAGCTCAGCATCGTGCTGAAGGACCGCGGCGATCGCGCGAATCTCGACACCATGGTGGCCAACCTGCAGCAGGCCGCGGCCAATATTCCCGGCGTGGCGCTGTATCTGAAACCGGTGCAGGACGTGACGCTGGACAGCCAGGTATCGGCCACCGAATACCAGTACTCGATGTCGGACGTGAACTCGACCGAGCTGTCCGGTTATGCGAACCAGATGACCCAGGCGCTGCGCAAGCGGCCCGAGCTGGCCGATGTCGACAACAACCTGGCCGACCAGGGCACCGCGCTCAAGCTCACCATCGATCGCGACAAGGCCAGCCGCCTCGGCGTGCCGGTGCAGACCATCGACGACACGCTGTATGACTCGTTCGGCCAGCGACAGATCTCGACCATCTTCACCCAGCTCAACCAGTACCGCGTGGTGCTGGAAGTGGCGCCGCAGTTCCGCAACAGCACGGCGCTGCTGAACCAGCTGGCGGTGAAGAGCAACGGCAACGGCGCGCTGACCGGCAGCAATGCCACCAGCTTCGGCCAGGCGGCGTCGAGCAATTCGTCGACCAGCACCGGTATTGCGGTGGCCAACACCGGCGTGATCGTCGGTACCGGCAGCATCATTCCGATTGCGTCGCTGGCGACCTCGGTGGTCACCACCGCGCCGCTGGTGGTGAGCCATTCGCAGCAGCTGCCGGCGGTGACAGTGTCGTTCAATCTGGCGCCGGGCTATTCGCTGTCGCAGGGCGTCGACGCGATCCACGAGGTGGAAAGGCAGCTGAAATTCCCGGCCCAGGTGCGCGGCCAGTTCATCGGCAAGGCGGCGGAGTTCTCCAACAGCCTGGGCGATGAAGTGCTGCTGCTGCTCGCCGCCATCATCGTGATCTATATCGTGCTGGGCGTGCTGTACGAGAGCTACATCCATCCGCTGACGATCATCTCCACGCTGCCGCCGGCCGGCGTGGGCGCCCTGCTGGCGCTGATCCTGTGCGGCATGAGCCTGTCGGTGGACGGCATCGTCGGCATCGTGCTGCTGATCGGCATCGTCAAGAAAAACGCGATCATGATGATCGACTTTGCGATCGAGGCGAAACGCACCGGCCTCAACGCGCGTGACGCGATCCGTCGCGCCTGCCTGCTGCGTTTCCGCCCGATCATGATGACCACCGCCGCGGCCATGCTTGGCGCGCTGCCGCTGGCGCTGGGCAACGGCATCGGCTCGGAGCTGCGTCGACCGCTGGGCGTGTCGATCGTCGGCGGTCTGCTGCTGTCGCAGCTCGTCACGCTGTACACCACGCCGGTGATCTATCTGCACATGGAGCGCTTCTCCGACTGGATGGAAGCGCGCCGCGCGCGGCGTGCGCTGGCCCATGCGCAAGGAAGCCGCCAGGTGCGGAGCGTGACGTGATTGCAGCGGTTCGATGGCGACCGTTCGCTCATGTGCGCACGGCACGAAAGGAAAGGGGCGCGGCGCGAGCCGTTCGCCCCTTTCGCCTTGATGGTGATGCGCTGGCAAGCGGCGTCATGATCACGCACAAGACGCCACTTTTTGCCCCACTTTTCGATTTCGGATGTTCCGTGCAAAGCGTTTTTCAGGTTCGCTCTCTCGTACACGTCGCCGCTGATAACACCACGAACGTTCGTCGGCCGAGCGCCGGCCTTGCGCGTCGCCGCGCCGCATGAACATCTCCGGTCCCTTCATTCGTCGTCCGATCGGCACTTCGCTGCTGGCCATCGGCATTTTCGTGATCGGCGTGATCTGCTACTCGCTGCTCGGCGTGGCGGCGCTGCCGGACATCCAGGTACCGGTGATCTTTGTGCAGGCCAGCCAGGCCGGCGCCAGTGCGGGCACCATGGCGTCCACCGTGGCAGCGCCGCTGGAACGGCATCTGGGCCAGGTTGCCGGCATCGATACCCTGCGCTCGTCCAGCTCGCTGGGCAGCACGCAGGTGTTCATGATCTTCGACGGCGGGCGCAATCTCGACGATGCGGCGCGCGACGTGCAGGCGGCGATCAACGCGGCGCAGTCGGATTTGCCTTCCGGTCTCAATAACCCGCCCAGCTACGAAAAAGCCAACCCGAACGACGATCCGATCATCGCCTTTGCGCTGACCTCCGACACGCAGTCGGCGCGCGATCTCTACGACGTGGCCGACTCGCTGCTCGCCCAGCGCCTGCGGCAACTCGACGGCGTGGCCTCGGTGGATATTGCCGGTGCGTCAACGCCGGCGGTGCGTGTGGACGTGAACCTACGCGCGCTCAATTCGATGGGTCTGTCACCGGATGATTTGCGCAATTCGCTTACCGCCGCCAACGTTACCTCGCCGCAGGGTTTCCTGTCGGACGGCCACAGCACCATGGCCGTGACGGCGAACGACGCGCTGCATGATGCGGATGATTTTTCCAGCCTGATCATCTCCAACCAGAGCGGTGTCGCGGTGCGCCTTTCTGCGGTGGCCAAGGTCTACGACGGCCAGCAGGACGCCTATCAGGCAGCCTGGTTTCAGGGCAAGCCGGCGGTGCTGATGTACGTCTACAAGCAGTCCAATGCCAACATCATCGGCACGGTGGACCGGGTCAAGGAAGCGATACCCGAACTGCGCGGCTTCCTGCAGCCGGGTACCCAACTCACGCCGTATTTCGACGGCACGCCGACCATCCGCGCATCGCTGCACGAGGTACAGGCGACCTTGCTGATCAGCCTGGCGATGGTGGTGCTGGTGATGGCGATGTTCCTGCGCCGGCTGGCGCCGACGATGATCGCCGCGCTGGCCGTGCCGCTGTCGCTGGCCGGCGCGGCCGCGATGATGTACGTCCTTGGCTACACGCTCAACAACCTCACCTTGCTCGCCCTGGTGATCTCCATCGGTTTCGTGGTCGACGATGCGATCGTGGTGATCGAAAACGTCGTGCGGCATATTGATCAGGGCATGACGCGGATGGAAGCCGCACTGGCGGGCGCGCGCGAGATCGGTTTCACCATCGTCTCCATTACCGGTTCGCTGGTGGCGGTATTCATTCCACTGCTTTTCATGGGTGGGATCACCGGCATGTTCTTCAAGGAGTTCACGATGACGCTGGTGGCAGCGATCGTGATCTCGGCCATCGTGTCGCTCACGCTCACGCCATCGCTGTGCGGGCTGTTTCTAAAAGGCCACAACGAGCCGGAAAAGCCGTCGCGCCTGGGCAGAACGCTGGAGTCAATGCAGGACAAGATGCTTGGCGCCTACACCCGTGCGCTGGATTTTGCGCTGCGCCACGCGCTGATGCTGTCGCTGACGCCGCTGCTGCTGATCGTATTCACCGTTTTCATGTTCACCCAGGTCAAGGCCAGCCTGTTTCCGCCGCAGGACACCGGCTTGATCCGCGGCCGCGCCACCTCGGGGGCTACGGTATCGTTTCAGGATTCGGTCAACCGCCAGCAGCGGCTGATCGACATGCTGCTCAAGGACAAGGATGTGGCTACGGTCGGCGCGCGACTCGGCAGCGGCCGCCAGGGCGCCAGCGGATTTTTCGATATCCAGCTGAAAAGCCACGCCGATGGCCGCACCGACGATACCTTCGCCGCGCTGGCAAGGCTCAGTGCGAAGGCCGCGCGCTATCCCGACCTCAACGTGCGCCTGCGTCCGATTCAGGATCTGCCGAGCTTCGGCGGTGGCGGCACCAATCAGGGCGCGCAATATGAGGTGTCGCTGCAGGGCGACGATCTGGCCGAGCTACAGCTGTGGCTGCCCAAGCTGGTCACCGAGCTGCGCAAGAATGCCAAGCTGAAGGATGTCGGCAGCGATGTCGACGATGCGGGCCTGGAGCAGGACATCATCGTCGATCGCGACAAGGCCGCGCGGCTGGGCCTGTCGATCGGCACGATCGACGGCGCGCTGTACGACGCCTTCGGCCAGCGTCAGGTGTCGACGATTTATTCCGATCTCAATCAGTACAAGGTGGTGATCAACGCGCTGCCCAATCAGACCGCGTCGCCAGCCTCGCTGGACAAGACCTACGTCAAATCCAGCAGCGGCCAGATGATTCCGTTGACTGCCTTTGCCCATCAGAAGGCGGGTCTGGCACCGACCCAGGTCACGCACGAGAACCAGCAGACCACGATGGATCTGAGCTTCAATCTCGCGCCGGGCATCAGCCAGGGCGAAGCGCTGCAGATCATCCAGGCCACCGCCAGCAACATGCGCATGCCGGGCGACATGAAGCTCAACATCGGCAGCGATTTCCGCCGCTTCCAGCAGTCGCAGAGTGGCATGCTGTGGCTGGTCGCGGCCGCGATCATCACGGTCTACATCGTGCTGGGCATGCTGTACGAAAGCCTGATCCATCCGGTGACGATTCTTTCCACCTTGCCCGCCGCGGGCGCTGGCGCCCTGCTGGCGCTGTGGATCACCGACACCGAGCTGTCGGTGATCGCGCAGATCGCGCTGGTGCTGTTGATAGGCATCGTCAAGAAAAACGCGATCATGATGATCGACTTCGCCCTGGTGGCCGAGCGCGAGCACGGCAAGGGTCCGCTGGAAGCCGTGCGCGAAGCCTGCCTGGTGCGCTTCCGCCCGATCATGATGACGACGATGGTGGCGATTCTGGCCGCCCTGCCGATCGCCATCGGACTGGGCGAGGGTTCCGAACTGCGCCGTCCGCTGGGCATCGCCATGATCGGCGGCCTGCTGATCTCGCAGAGTCTGACCCTGCTCAGTACGCCGGCGCTGTATGTGATCTTTTCCTGTCTGGCCGCGCATTGGAAAAGCTGGCGGCAACGCCGACGCGAGCGCGCCCGATCGAGGCGCATCATCCGCGTAAGGGGTTGAAGCTTATGGTGATTGTCGGCTGAGTGAGGCATTGCTGCCTCTTCCGTCAACGGCGCTCACAAACGGTTAACCAGCAAGCGGCTATCTGTGGTGTCCGCTGACCGTTGGCGGTGGGTTCGATGCGCTATCAGGTAGGCCTCGTCCACTCGGTCATCCGCGGTCATCCGCCGGCATCTGCAAGCCGGCTCACGGTTTATGTAACCGATTTTGCCCTGAACGCTGTTCCCAACCAATTTACTCTTGAACAGGCCATCTTCTATAACAGCCGCGGCAAGTGATAGCCTGTACGTGGTTGCCTGGTAGTTTTACGGCAGCGCCCGATGCATGGAAGCCGTTTTTGATGCCGGTCGTGATCAGTTCATGGACCCCGATCGGATCAAACCCGGTCAGATGTAAAAAAATTTCCTTCCAACCCTAGAACCTGGAGATGTTTGTATGAAGATGACCCGCACCCTGATCTGCGCCGCCTCGCTGGCTGCCGTCCTGTCGCTGAGCGCCCGCGGCAAGAGCGACG
>CBAAAD010000218.1:0-5590 GCA_964658785.1 uncultured Methylobacterium sp. | reverse complement strand
TGCCGGTGTTGCTGATCGTCGGCGTGTTCATCTGGTTCATGCGCCAGATGCAGTCCGGCGGCGGCGGTCGCGGCGCCATGAGCTTTGGCCGCTCGCGCGCCAAGCTGCAGGGCGAGGACCAGATCAAGGTCAATTTCAGTGATGTCGCCGGTTGCGACGAAGCCAAGGAAGAAGTCGGCGAGCTGGTCGAATTCCTGCGCGACCCGGGCCGGTTCCAGAAGCTCGGCGGCAAGATTCCCCGCGGCGTGCTGATGGTCGGCCCGCCCGGTACCGGCAAAACCCTGCTGGCCAAGGCTATTGCCGGCGAAGCCAAGGTGCCATTCTTCGCGATTTCCGGTTCGGACTTCGTCGAGATGTTCGTCGGCGTCGGTGCCAGCCGCGTGCGCGACATGTTCGAGCAGGCAAAGAAGCACGCGCCGTGCATCATCTTCATCGACGAAATTGACGCGGTCGGTCGCCATCGCGGCGCCGGGCTTGGCGGTGGACACGATGAGCGCGAGCAGACGCTGAACCAGCTGCTGGTCGAGATGGACGGTTTCGAAGGCACGGAAGGCATCATCGTCATTGCGGCGACTAACCGCCCCGACGTGCTTGATCCGGCGCTGCTTCGCCCAGGCCGTTTCGATCGTCAGGTCGTCGTCGGCTTGCCGGACGTGCGCGGCCGCGAGCAGATTCTGAAGGTGCACATGCGCAAGGTGCCGACGGCCAGTGACGTCAATGCCATGACGATTGCTCGCGGCACGCCGGGTTTCTCCGGCGCGGATCTGGCCAATCTGGTCAACGAGGCCGCGCTGTTTGCGGCACGTGAGAATGCTCGCGAAGTGCGCATGAGTCATCTGGACAAGGCGCGCGACAAGATCCTGATGGGTTCGGAGCGCCGCTCGATGGCGATGAGCGAGGACGAGCGCAAGCTCACCGCGTATCACGAGTCCGGCCATGCCATCATCGGCCGCCTGGTGCCGGAGCACGACCCGGTCTACAAGGTGACCATCATCCCGCGCGGTCGCGCGCTGGGTGTGACCATGTATCTGCCGGAGGGCGACAAGTACAGCATCAACCGCGTCGCGATCCAGTCGCAGCTTTGCTCGCTCTACGGCGGTCGGGTGGCGGAAGAGCTGATCTTTGGTGCCGACAAGGTCACTACCGGCGCGTCCAACGACATCGAGCGCGCGACCAAGATGGCGCGCAATATGGCGACCAAATGGGGCCTTTCTGATGAGCTTGGGCCGGTGACCTATGGCGAGGACGAGGATGAGGTATTCCTAGGCCGTTCGGTGACGCAGCACAAGAGCATCTCGAATGAGACGGCCAGCAAGATCGATGATGTAGTCCGCGGCATCCTGGATCGGGCTTACGCGCGCTCCAAGGAGCTGCTGACTGCAAATATGGACAAGTTGCACATCATGGCCGAGCTGCTGCTGCAGTACGAAACCATCGACGCACACCAGATCAATGACATCATGGCGGGACGCGAGCCTGGCCCACCGGCCGATTGGACGAAGAATCCGCCGGCCAGCAGCACGCCGCCACCGCCACCGCCGAAAAGTGATGCGGGCTTGCCGGTAGGTAAGGTCGGCGATCCTGCGGCGCAGAATCGCTCGGGGCTGGAGAGCTGAGGGCAGGCATTTGGCCGCCGGCGGATACGACAACGACAGCGTGAGACATGCGCAGGAAAGGCGGCCTTCGGGTCGCCTTTCTATTTTTGTGGCGGCTCATTCCGTTGCTCACGCAGCTTTTGGTCGCTGTCATTGAAGCCGTGATTTTCGGTACAATCGCTTGCAGCGCCCCATCGACGCTCGATGATGTCGCGTCCAATGAATTTTTTTTGACGAAAAGTGTTGACGCATGATGGCGGAGTCTGAATAATTCCGCCTCTTGGTTCGCCGCATCGATGCCCAAACATCGTTTCGGCCTACAAACGTTTCAGTGCGCCCGTAGCTCAGTTGGATAGAGTACCTGGCTACGAACTAGGTGGTCGGGAGTTCGAATCTCTCCGGGCGCACCATTTACACGGCGAGGCGGGGTGCTTGCACCCCGTTTTGTTTTACGGAAAGCGGCTTTTCCGTGAATGAGAAAGATGTTTGATACAAGGTGTGTGCTTCGATACGGATTGACGGATCGCGGTGTCACCCGTAACATTTGAAGGCTTCGATGACTTGAAATCTTCGATCAATCGTTGCGGGGTATAGCTCAGTCTGGTAGAGCGTTGCGTTTGGGACGCAAAAGTCGGGGGTTCGAATCCCTCTGCCCCGACCAGCGACGCGTTCTTCTGGTAGTGACTGCGCCCGTAGCTCAACCGGATAGAGCATCGGCCTTCTAAGCCGACGGTTGCAGGTTCGAGTCCTGTCGGGCGCACCAGTTTCAAAATTTATGGTGGGTGTAGCTCAGCTGGTTAGAGTCCCGGATTGTGATTCCGGTTGTCGTGGGTTCGAATCCCATCATCCACCCCAGTTTCAGATCTTCATCTTCAAAGCCCAGTTTCATCGGGCCGTTAGCTCAGTTGGTAGAGCAGTTGACTCTTAATCAATTGGTCGAAGGTTCGAATCCTTCACGGCCCACCAATTCGAAAGGGACTTGCGCTTGCGCAGGTCCCTTTTTCTTTGCCTTGAGGCGAGCCCGGCGCGACGCGCGCTGGCTTGGAATGCACGGCTTGTGCTGCCGCGTGCAGGAACCGTAAAATGGAACGCTTTCGTATAAGGGAATCATCGACTTAGGCAGGCGCGATGAATGTGGGGCCAAGGTAATGTCCGAGTGCTCGTTGGCTCGGAAATAGACTTGATAATCCTGCGGTTGCACGAGTTTTTGTGGGTTGGCGCGCGAGAGTGGCGGAATTGGTAGACGCACTAGATTTAGGTTCTAGCGGTTAATCCCGTGGGGGTTCGAGTCCCCCCTTTCGCACCAAGCCAGATGATTATTCTTTATTTTGCCGGCGGCAGTGGCTGCCATGGTGCCTGTTACGGGCCCATAACATCAGGTTGTACCAGGAGACGTCATGCAGGTTTCGGTTGAAAACATCGGCACGCTCGAGCGCAAGCTCACAGTGAAGTTTCCCGCTGAGCGGTTCGAGACGCAGGTGAGTGCACGTATCGCGGAAATGGGACGCACCGTTCGGCTCAAGGGCTTTCGCCCGGGCAAGGTGCCCACCACGGTGATCAAGCAGCGCTTCGGCGCGCAGGTGCGTGGCGAGGTTCTTTCCGACCTGATCGGCACCACGCTGCGTGAAGCGGTGGAGCAGGAGAAGCTGCAGCCCATCGCTAATCCCTCGATCAACACCACCGGCCAGCCCGAGAACGGCGAGATTGCCTACACGGCTACCTTCGAAATCATGCCGGAGTTCCCGGTCATCGACGTGTCCGCTCTGGAAATCAACCGTCCCGTCGCCGAGGTAACGGACGCCGACATCGACAAGATGCTGGAAACCCTGCGTCAGCAGCGTCGCAGTTTCGACGAAGTCGAGCGCGCTTCGGTCGAGGGCGATTTCGTGATGTTTGAGTACTCTGCCGAGGCCGGTGATTATCACTTCCCCGCCGAAGGCATGGAGCGCGCGGGCAGTGTGCTTGGCTCGGGCAACCTGTTCAAGGCGCTCGATGACGCGCTGGTCGGTCATACGGCCGGCGACAGCTTCGACAGCGATATCAGCTTTCCAGAAGACTTCCGCAATGAGGAACTGGCCGGCAAGACGGCGAAGGTCAGCTTCAAGATCGTCAAGGTGCAGGAGCCCAAGCTGCCCGAGATCGATAGCGAATTCGCTCGCCTGTTCGGCATTGAAGACGGCGATCTGGACGTGTTCCGCAAGGAAGTCAGGGCAAATCTTGAGCGTGAACTGAAGGCAGCGCTGATGGCGCGCCTGAAGTCCGAAGTGGCGGAAAAGCTCGCCAACGCCCACAGCGAGCTGGATGTTCCCAAGCTGATGGTGCAGTCCGAAGCGCAGAACATGGCCGCGGGCAATGTTCCGCGCGGTCAGCAGCCGCCGCCGCAGCTGATCGAGGCGGCCATGCCGATCGCGCAGAAGCGCGTGATTGCCGGGCTGCTGATGGGTGAGATTGCACGCAAACAGTCGCTGGTGATCGACCGCAAGCGCGTCGCCGAGCAGCTCGCGGCGATTGCCTCCACCTACGAAGAGCCCGAGCAGGTCATTGAACTCTACAACGGTGATCCCCAGTTGATGTCTGGGCTGCAGAATCGCGTGATGGAAGACCAGGTAGCGGAGTGGGTAGCAGAACATGCTAAAACTACGCAGCAGGATCTGAGTTTCGATGACGTGATGCGTCCGGCTAACGCCTGAGCCTTACCAGGTCCATTCAACGGAGAGCTGCAACCATGGCTATGGACCAAATCCAGAATCTCAATTTGATACCGATGGTCGTCGAGCAGACGGCCCGCGGTGAACGCTCCTACGACATCTATTCGCGGCTGTTGAAGGAGCGCGTGATCTTCCTGGTCGGCGAAGTGAACGATCAGGTTGCCAACCTGCTGGTCGCCCAGATGCTGTTTCTGGAATCGGAAAACCCGGACAAGGACATCCAGTTCTATATCAACAGCCCGGGCGGCGCGGTCACGGCCGGCCTGGCGATCTACGACACCATGCAGTTCATCAAGCCGAACGTCAGCACCATGTGCATCGGCCAGGCGTGCAGCATGGGTTCGTTTCTGCTGATGGCTGGCGCCAAGGGCAAGCGCTACGCGCTGCCGAACTCGCGCATCATGATTCACCAGCCCTCCGGCGGTGCGCAGGGTCAGGCAACCGATATCGAGATTCAGGCGCGCGAGATCCTCTATATCCGCGAGCGCTTGAACCGGTTGTACGTGGAGCACACCGGCCAGCCGATCGAGAAGATCGAGCTGGACATGGAGCGCGATCGCTTCATGAATGCCGTCGACGCCAAGGCCTACGGCCTGATCGACGAAGTGCTCGGCAAACGCGCTGGCGAAACGGTCAAATCGGCCTGATCCCTTCGTTGCACACGCGTGTCCCGACCAGCGTTTCGCACCTGCATGCAGAGGCGGAACGCTGTGTTATTCTCGGGACGCACCCAGATTTACCAGCGGGATCGAAAGTATGAGTGACGATCGACAGGGCCGTTCAAGCGATAGTGGCAAGATTCTCTATTGCTCCTTTTGTGGCAAAAGTCAGCACGAAGTGCGCAAGCTGATCGCGGGTCCCTCCGTGTTCATCTGCGACGAGTGCGTTGAACTTTGCAACGACATCATCCGCGAGGAGCTGGAGGAGAAGGCCGCATCCGGCCGCACCCAGCTGCCCAAACCGCGCGAAATCCGCGAGTCATTGGATCAATACGTGGTGGGTCAGACGCGCGCCAAGAAGTCGCTCGCCGTTGCCGTTTACAATCACTACAAGCGCATCGAATCGCGTCAGAAAAGCGATGATATCGAGCTTGGCAAGTCCAACATCCTGCTGATCGGGCCGACCGGTTCGGGCAAGACGCTGCTGGCCGAAACGCTGGCGCGCCTGCTCAATGTGCCGTTCACCATCGCCGATGCCACCACGCTGACCGAAGCGGGTTACGTCGGTGAGGATGTCGAAAACATCATCCAGAAGCTGCTGCAGAAGTGCGATTACGACGTCGAAAAG
>CBAAAD010000217.1:0-5606 GCA_964658785.1 uncultured Methylobacterium sp. | reverse complement strand
GATGCTTTAACGGGGCGATGCTTTAAGGCGATGATTCAACGCCGTTTGCACGAGGCGCCGCGCCGAAGCGTCAGCGCCGTCGTTGTCCGAGGTCTTAGTCGACTTCGTAAGGACGCTTCACCACGATCGCAGTCACCGGGCGACGGGCAAAGCCAAACAGGCCGGCGAAGAAGGCGATCAGGCCACCGATGATCAGCAGCGCCAGTGCGCCCCAGGCCGCTTTCGACACGCCACGTGCGGTGGCATCGGCCGCTTCACGCGCCTTCTGTTCGGCTTCCTGCTTCAGCTGCTGGAACTTGGCCATGGCCTGCTGATAGGTCTGCGCGTAGTTGTCGACGATCTGCTGCGCTTCGTCGTGCGACTTGCCGGTACGAGCGGCCACGATGTTGACCAGCGCATCCTTGTCGGCGGCATTCAGGGCCGGCTGGCCTTCCTGCTTCACGCGGGCAAACCAGTCGCTGAGCTGCTGATCGGTCTGCTGCGGGGCGCCGGCCGTCTGCTGCGCGGTCTGCTTGCCATCGTTGGCCGCCTGCTGCGCGGTGGCTTTCAGGTTGGAGGGGTCAAGTTCCGGCTTGCCGGTCTGGCGCAG
The DNA here is from genome assembly GCA_964658785.1 of uncultured Methylobacterium sp. Taxonomy (GTDB): domain Bacteria; phylum Pseudomonadota; class Gammaproteobacteria; order Xanthomonadales; family Rhodanobacteraceae; genus Rhodanobacter. Next base: position 5,017 of record CBAAAD010000217.1, on the reverse strand, counting down.
CAGGGTATCCAGCTGCCCCTGCAGATCAGCGGGATCCAGGCTGATGCCGTTTTTCTGCAGCTCGTCCTTGACGCCTGAGGCAATATGCGGAGCCGCCGCGGCAACGCCGTCACCGGCCAGCGACAGACCCTTGCCGATGGCGCCAGTCGCGGCACCGGCGACGCCGGAAGCCAGCGAGGCGACGAGGTAGGTGGTGATCAGCGTGGTCAGCGACCAGCTCAGCACGCCGTGCAGGCCGCCCTGGCCCGGCGCGGAGCGGCCGGCGATGAAGGCGCCAATCAGGATGGAGACCAGCGTGGTGACGCCCAGCCAGATGCCGGTGCCCTTGCCGAAGCCGCTGAGCGGATTCGCGTCGCCGAGCGGGTCGATGGCGCTGGCGCCGATGGCCGTGCCGAGCACGCTCAGCACAAGGTAGGTGACCAGCGAGATAAAGCAGCCGGCGAAAATTGCGCCCCATGAAATACGCGGTTGCTGCTCGGGGTTAACGTAGGTGGTCATGCGTTTTCCTTGGTGTGATCAATAGGTTGTGGTGAATGAAGAAAGGGAGATTCGCCGCTGCCTTGCGCATCGAGCCAGCGAAGCGGGCGGCAGTCTAGAGGGCCAAATGCAGCTTGAATATGATGACTTCGGTGTCCTGATGCAGCTTCGATGTATGGCTGGTGACGAATTCTGCGCCGGCCACCCGGGGTCGTCGCCCTGCAAATGCACCAGCGCGGTTAGTGCATTCGGCTCAGGCTGTAGAGGCGCTGGGCTATGATTCTTGGTGCTTTCGCACTGGTTGACGGGCATTTTTTTGCCAGATGGCCGGCAACCAGGGGTGAGCTTTTCAACCGCCGACACCGGCAACTATCGGGTTCTCGTAATGACCGACCACGTTCTCCGCACCCAAACCGACCGCCGCCAGCTGCAGCAGATCATCACCGGTCTCAGCGACGGGGTGATCCTGATCGAGCCGGATCAGACCATCATGTGGGCCAATCAGGCCGCGCTGGACATGCACGGCATTACCGAGGTGGCCGAACTCGGCGCCACGGTGACCGAGTATCGCGAACGGTTCCAGCTGCGCTACCGCAACAACCATCGCCTCGCTGCCGGCAATTACCCGATTGACCGGGTGATCGCCGGCGAGTCGTTCACCGATGTAGTGGTTGAAGTCGTGGCGACTGAAAACGAGGACACCCGCTGGGTGCACCGCGTACGCAGCATGGTGCTGACGGATACCGATGGCGCGCCGGACTGTCTGGTGCTGATCATCGCCGATGCCACCGACTGGGCCAGCGCCGAGCAGCGCTTCGAGAAAACCTTCAATGCGAATCCGGCGCCGGCGGTGATCTGCCGCCTCAGCGACCTGCGCTATATCAAGGTCAACCAGGGCTTCATGGAAATGACCGGGTATACGCGCGAGCAGGTGATCGGTCATTCGGTGTACGAGCTCGACGTGCTGGAGCGCGCTGAAAACAAGGAGCTGGCGATCGAACGGCTCGGCGAAGGCGCCACCATTCCGCAGATGCAGGCCGAGCTGAAGCTGCCCGAGGGTGGTACCAAATTTGTCGTGGTCGCCGGCCAGCCGATCGAGGTCGGCGACGAGGCATGCATGCTGTTTTCCTTCATGGACCTGGAGCCGCGGCGCAAGGCCGAAGACGCGCTGCGCCAGAGCGAGGAGCGCTTCGCCAAGGCCTTCCGCATGTCGCCGGTGGCGACGCTGGTGTGCAGTTCGGATCGCTTCCACGTGGTCGAGGTCAACGAGGCTTTCGTGGGCACCACCGGCTACGCGCCCGAGGAAGTGCTGGGCAAGTCCATCGCGGAAATCGGCCTGCTCGACGATCGCCATGCCAACACCCAGCTGGGCAAGCTGCTGGAAACGGTGGGCAGCCTGCAGAACACCGAATACGCCATCCGCAAGAAAACCGGCGAGCTGCTGGACTGCCTGCTGTCCGCTGAAACGGTCAGCATCCATGGCACCACGTGCTATCTGCTGGTGCTGCTCGACATCACCGAGCGCAAGCGCAGCGAGATGGAGCTGGTCACCGCGATCGAGGCCGTGATGAAGGACGCCTCGTGGTTCAGTCAGACGTTGATCGAGAAAATGGCCAACGTACGCCGGGCCAACGCGCCCAGCGAACTGGCCAGCGCCGAACTGGCCGATCTCACGGCGCGCGAGCGCGACACGCTGGGGCTGATGTGCGAAGGCCTGGCCGACAAGGAAATTGCGGCGCGGTTGAGCCTGGCGCCCAACACGGTGCGCAACCACGTGGCCGCTCTCTATTCCAAACTCGACGTGCACAACCGCAGCGAGGCCATTATCTGGGCGCGAGAGCGCGGCGTGTTTGGTCACACCGCCGAGCGCGCCGTGGTCAAGAAAAAGCCGCGCCGCGTGCGTTGAATGCCCATGGCTTAACCGCAGCTATCAGCGGATGCAAATGCACTAGTTGAACTGGTTCAAATGGTGCTTTTTCCTTCACGTCGATTCCCGCATTCTGATCACCAGCCCGGCAGCCAGTTGCTCGCCGGCAACCATTCGACTAACTGAGGAGATGACGATGGACAAGAATCGTATCGACGGCACCGCCAAGCAGGTCAAGGGTTCGGTGAAGGAAGCGATCGGCAAGCTGACCGGCGACAAGAAAACCCAGCTCGAGGGTGCGGCCGAAAAGCAGGTCGGCAAGGCGCAGGTCAAGGCCGGCGAAGCGGCCGACAAGGTGCGCGACACGCTGAAGAAATAATTTCGCATCCGACTGGGTGCGGCCGCCGACAAAGAGGCCGCGCTGCTCGGTTGAATCACCTTTGAATCATCACTCAACTCAACTACTGCAGGACATAAAACCATGGACAAAAACGAAGTCGAAGGCACCATCCGCAACGTCGCCGGCAAGATCGAAGACGCCGCCGGTGCGCTCACCGGCGATACCGAGCACCAGATCAAGGGCAAGGCGCGTCAGGTCGCCGGCAATGCTCAGGCCAAGGCTGGCGAGGTGCTTGACGAGGTGCGGGATTTCGCCGCCGAGAAGCCGGTGGGTACCGTGCTCATCGCTGCCGGCGTCGCCTTCGTGCTGGGCATGCTGTTCGCCCGCCGCGACTGATATATCGCTGCCGTTCGCCGGCCGCACATGAAGTGCGCCGGTGAACGCAGAGCCGCTACCCGCAAAGGCCGAAGGTGCAAACCTTCGGCCTTTTGCTTGAAAACGGCGACGTGAAATGGCTGCGGTTCTTTGCGTCAAACTCAGCTTCTGAGCTTGTAACCCGTGCGAAAAATCCAGCCGATTGCCACCAGGCACAGCGCCATAAAGCCCAGCGTCGCGCCCAGGCTCACCGCCACGTTGACGTCGGCCACGCCGTAGAAACTCCAGCGGAAACCGCTGATCAGATACACCACCGGATTGAACAGGGTGATGTTCTGCCACAGCGGCGGCAGCATGCTGATCGAGTAGAACGCGCCGCCAAGAAACGTCAGCGGCGTCACCACCATCAGCGGGATCACCTGCAGCTTCTGAAAGTCGTCCGCCCACAGGCCGATGATGAAGCCGAACAGGCTGAAGGTGATGGCGGTCAGCACAAGAAAGCCGATCATCCATATTGGATGCGCGATCTCGTATGGCACGAACAGCCGCGCGGTGATCAGAATCAGCACGCCAAGCAGCACCGACTTGGTCGTCGCCGCGCCCACATAGCCGAGCACCACCTCGATATACGACACCGGCGCGGACAGCAGCTCGTAAATCGTGCCCGACCACTTCGGCAGGTAGATGCCGAATGAGGCATTGGAAATGCTCTCGTTGAGCAGCGACAGCATGACCAGGCCGGGGATGATGAAGGCGCCGTAGCTCACCCCGCCGATATGCCCCATGCGCGAGCCGATCGCCGTGCCGAACACCACGAAGTACAGCGACGTGGAAATCACCGGCGAGAGAATGCTCTGCGTCAGCGTGCGAAACGTGCGCGCCATTTCGAAACGGTAGATGGCGCGGATGGCATGGATATTCATGCGCGGGCTCCGACTGGGGCGGACGGTTTTTCGGCATGCACCAGGCTGACGAAAATCTCTTCCAGCGAACTCTCGCTGGAGTGCAGATCCTTGAAGTCGATGCCGAGCTCGCCGAGCCGGCGCAGCAGCGGCGCAATGCCGGTCTGCTCGCCCTGCACGTCGAAGGTGTAGATCAGCGCGCCGCCGTTGTCGCCAAGCTCCAGCGGCAGGTCGGCCAGCGCCTCAGGTACCTGCTGCAGCGGAACCTGCAGCTGCAGCGTGAGCTGCTTCTTGCCGAGCTTGCGCATCAGCACGTCCTTGTCCTCGATCAGCACCAGTTCGCCCTTGTTGATCACGCCGATGCGGTCGGCCATTTCCTCGGCCTCCTCGATGTAGTGCGTGGTCAGGATGATGGTGACGCCGCTCTCGCGCAGCGCACGCACCATCACCCACATGTCGTGGCGCAGCTCCACGTCGACGCCCGCGGTGGGTTCGTCCAGAAACAGGATCTGCGGCTCGTGCGCCAGCGCCTTGGCGATCAGCACGCGGCGCTTCATGCCGCCGGACAGCGCCGCGATCTTGCTGTCCTTCTTGTCCCACAGCGACAGGTCGCGCAGCACCTTTTCGATATGCGCCGGATTGGGCGCCTTGCCGAACAGGCCGCGGCTGAAGGTGACGGTGGACCACACCGACTCGAACGCATCGGTGGACAGCTCCTGCGGCACCAGCCCGATCTGCGCGCGCGCGGCGCGATAATCGCGCACGATGTCGTGGCCGTTTGCCAGCACCGTGCCGCTGGTAGGCCGCACGATGCCGCAGATGATGCTGATCAGGGTGGTCTTGCCGGCGCCGTTGGGTCCGAGCAGGGCGAGGATTTCGCCACGACGGATATCCAGGTCGATATGCTTCAGGGCGACGTGGCCGGAGGCGTAGACCTTGCCGAGTCCGCGAATGTTCACGATCGCGGCTGAGGCTTCCAATGGAGTGGCCGAGTTTGCTGCGTTGTGCATGTTGTCTCCAGGGGTTGACGGGGCATTGTCCTCCCTGCACAAAAAA
>CBAAAD010000216.1:0-5609 GCA_964658785.1 uncultured Methylobacterium sp. | reverse complement strand
TTTTTCAGCGCCTCGTTGTAGCTGTGCGTGTCCAGACCCACTTCGCGCTGGTTGACGATCGACTTCTTGTGCCGATGCAGGTACTCGATAGGATCCTCGATGGTGAGGATGTGGCCGGGCGTATGGATGTTGCGGTGATCGATCATTGCCGCCAGCGTGGTCGACTTGCCCGAACCGGTGGCGCCAACCACCAGGATCAGGCCGCGCGGCTCCATGATCAGATCGCGGAAGATGTTGGGTAGCTGCAGCTGGTCGATGCTGGGGATCTCGCTCTTGATCGCGCGAATCACCATGCCCACTTCGCCGCGCTGCTTGAACACATTGATGCGGAAGCGGCCGGCTTCCTTCACGGCCAGCGCCATGTTCAGCTCCAGCGTACGCTCGAACTGCGGCACCTGGCCTTCGTCCATCAGGGAGTAGGCGATCTTCTTGACCATGCCGGCCGGCAGCCCGGTGTTGCCCAGCGGGTAGAGCTTGCCTTCGACCTTGATGTTCACAGGCGCGCCGGTGGTCAGGAACATGTCCGACGCACCCTTGTCTACCATTAACTTGAGGAAGTAGCCGATATCCACGTGTAGCCCCTGTTAGTCATTCGCCAGTTACCATGGCGGCTGTAGCTGGCGATGCGTACGCATTGTGCGTGCAAATCACGCGTGAAGGCTACGCATCGAGAAATTGCGCGTTGCAATAATGGATTATGCCCGCCCACAATACGTCGCGACACACTATGAGGAATGTGATGGTGCACATCTTTTTCCGAACGGCTCCTTCCAGAAGCCGACTTCTTGCCGCCATGGCGCTGCTCGCGCTGGTCCTGGCGCTCGGCGGATGCGCTTCCACGCCGCCGCCGAATGACTCAATGAATCAGGCGCAGGCCCGGCTGCAGGCGGCGCGCGACGCCGGCGCGGCGGATTATGCGCCGGTCGATCTGGGTTTTGCTCAGGACAAGTTCCAGCAGGCGCAGTCGGCATTTTCCGATCGCAAGTATGCCGACGCGGAGAATCTAGCCGAAGAATCCCGCGCCGATGCAGAGCTGGCTGCCACCAAGGCGCGCCTCGCCGCGGCGCGCGCACAGATCCAGAACAAGACGCAGCAGAACGACAGCCTTCGCGCCGAAGGGCAGCAAGTGGTGGCGGCAGCGGCGCAGCGCGAGCAGCAGGAACAGGCGCAGCTGCAGCAGCTCCAGCAACAGCAGCAACAGCAGGCCGATCCAGCCAGTGCGACATCGAGCAGCATCCCGACGCCGCCGCCGCCGGATATGCCTGCGCCGTCCTCGTCAGCCCTTTCCCAACCGTCACAGGGCGGTTTCCAGACGATGCCCGACGAACAGCAAACCTTGCCCGACCAGACGCTTCCGCAACCCGGTTCGCAGCCGGCCACCGGTAAGCCAGTCGATCCCAACAACCCCGATGCCGGCAACCAGGGAGGCCACCCATGAGGCGTTTCACGGTTACCTTTGCCGCCGCGGCCATGGCACTGGCCACCGCGGGCGCGCATGCAAAGAACGACGACATCGACATCAATCGCCTGAACGGCAATCTTGACCAGCTGGCCAGCGATCCCGTGCTGGGCAGCTACGCGCAGGCCGAGCAGGCGCGTGCGCGCGACGCCATCAACCGGCTTTCCCAGGCCAAATCGCGCGATCGCGAGCACGATCTGTATCTGGCCGAACGTCGGGTCGATCTGGCAAGGGCGGCGGCGCAGCTGCAGGACGCCCAGGCAAAGTCGAATCAGTTGGACCGCGAGCACGACCAGATTCTGCTCGAGAACAGCCGCAATGAGGCGGACATCGCGCAGCGCGAACTGGAGCGCCAGCGCATGCAGTACCAGCTCGCGCAGGAAGAATCCGCCCGTCTTCAGCAGCAGGGTGAGGCCGCCTCGCAGGCGGCCGAACAGGCTCGCGCGGAAGCGGATCAGGCAAAAAAGCTTGCCGCGGCACAGAGCAAGGTTGCCGGGGCCGCAAAGCGTGAGGCCGCGCTGGCCGCCCAGGCAGCCAAGGCGATGCGCTCACAAATGCAGGGCGGCTCATCGTCGTCCGATACGCCGGCGCCGACGACGCACAAGAAAGCCAAGAAGCCGCCGGTGGACGATCAGCAGTAAAAGAACGCTTGGCAGAGTTTATGCCCGTTATGACGCTCCGGCGTCAGACACCTTACGGTCGTGGCGTTTGGGCGGCGAACGCAATGCGTTGTCACGACAAGGCGTTTTTCAGCGAGGTTGATCGCCCTGCCCGATCGGCGCCTCGGTAATCTCGGCCGCTGGCTTGCGCGCCCCAAGCCGGCGGAGTACGTTCGAATGCGGCTGGCATGCGGCCATGGCGTGCGCCAACGATTTCAGGTTCTGTCAGCCCAGGCACAGTTCATTGCGAAAAATGCCTAGGCAGATATGTCCACGTATCGGCGGATGCTCCGGTTTCAGTGCATCCGCTCATCCACTTCCGAGGAGGTCGGATCATGTTCGAAAACCAGCGCCGTGATGATGTCGAAGCACTGATGAAAAAAGACGCCGAGTTTCGCCGGCTCTACCAGCACCACCAGCATCTGGACAGCAAGGTGCACGACGCCGATATCGGCGTGCTGCCCATCGATGACGCCACCCTCAGCAGCATGAAGAAAGAGAAGCTGCAGGCGAAGGTGCGGCTGGAGCGGATGTGGGAAGCGAGGGCGGCTGTCGTCCACTGAGCCGCGTGCTGTAGCAGACTCCCATACATCGTGGCCCCGGTTCTTCGCAAAAGTGCGGGGCCGGGGCCACGGCGTTTGTGCGCTGCCAGCGGGCATTCGCGTGGCTCGGTTATCATGGCGCTCTTTTCAGGTCGCCGCGGCACGCGTCGGCCCAGCTTTCTTGCGGAGTTTTTCATGACGGTCCACCAGAGTGTTCTTGAACTGATCGGGCATACCCCGGTGGTGCGTGCGCAGCGGCTGGATACCGGGTTGTGCGAGCTGTTTCTTAAGCTCGAGAGCACCAATCCTGGCGGCTCGATCAAGGACCGCATCGGCCTGTCGATGGTCGAGGGCGCCGAGAAGGCCGGCAAGATCAGGCCCGGCGACACCCTCGTCGAGGGTACTGCCGGCAATACTGGCCTTGGCCTGGCGCTGGTCGCGCAGCAGAAGGGCTACCGGCTGATTCTGGTAGTGCCGGACAAGATGAGCCGCGAGAAGATCTTCAACCTCAAGGCGATGGGCGCCGAAGTGGTGCTGACGCGTTCGGATGTGGCCAAGGGTCACCCCGAGTATTACCAGGACATGGCCGAGCGCATCGCGCAGGAAACGCCCGGGGCGTATTTCATCAACCAGTTCGGCAACCCGGACAACCCGGCCGCGCATATTCAAACTACCGGCCCGGAAATGCTGGAACAGATGGATGGCAACGTGGATGCCGTGGTGGTCGGCTGCGGCTCGTCGGGCACCATCACCGGTCTGTCGCGCTATTTTGCCGAGCACTCGCCGCACACCGAGCTGATTCTGGCCGATCCGGTCGGCTCGATCCTGACCCAGTACATCAACGAGGGCACGCTCTCGACCAAGTCGGCCAGCTGGATGGTTGAAGGCATCGGTGAGGATTTCCTGCCCTCGATCAGCGACTTCACCCGGGTGACCAAATCCTTCGCGATCACCGACAAGGAAAGCTTTCTGATGGCGCGCGAGCTGCTGGCGAAGGAGGGGCTGCTGGGCGGCTCGTCCACCGGCACGCTGGTGGCCGCGGCGCTGAAATACTGCAGAGAGCAGACCCGGCACAAGCGCGTGCTGACGCTCGTGTGCGATACCGGCAACAAGTATTTGTCCAAGATGTACAACGACTACTGGATGCTCGACAACGGCTTCCTCGAGCGCGAGCCGCAGGGCGATCTGCGCGATCTGCTGCTGCGGCCGTTTGCGCAGCGCGATACGGTGGTGATCGGCCCGCACGAACTGTTGATCACCGCGTACAACCGCATGAAGCTGTACGACGTGTCGCAGCTGCCGGTGATGGACGGGCACAAGCTGGTCGGCATCGTCGATGAGTCGGACGTGCTGATGCACGTGCACGCCGACGAGACGCGTTTTCGCGATCCGGTATCCACCGCCATGATGAGCAACCTGCAGATGCTGCCCGTCAGCGAACCGATCGAGTCGCTGCTGCCGGTGTTCGAGCGCGGGCATGTGGCTATCGTGGTGGACGGCGATCAGTTTCTCGGCCTGATCACCCGCATCGACTTGTTGAACTATCTGCGGCGCAAGGTCAACTAGCGCCGCAGTCGGCCAGCCAATGAAAGCTGGTCGCAATGCGCGCTCGCCAAACTCGGTGCCTGAAAGGAGCTGCTTGCTCCGCCATAACCTGAAGGGAATACGCCGATGTGTGGAATTGTTGCTGCCGCCGCCCAGAGAGACGTGGCGCCGCTGCTGATCGTAGGCCTGAAGGCGCTGGAATACCGCGGCTACGATTCTTCCGGCATTGCCGTGCTCGACCGCGGCGCGCTTCAACGCGTGCGTGCCAAGGGCAAGGTGCGCGAGATGGAAGCGCTGTATCTGGCCGATCCGTTTCCCGGCGGCACCGGTATTGCGCACACGCGATGGGCCACGCACGGCGTGCCCAATGAGGCCAACGCGCATCCGCACGTCGCCGGTGGCCGCGTGGCCATCGTGCACAACGGCATCATCGAGAACTACGTCAGCCTGCGCAGCGAGCTGCAGGCCGGCGGTCACGTATTCACCTCGGAAACCGATACCGAAGTGATGGCGGCTCTGATCGAGCGCCATATTTCGCAGGGCATGAATCTGCGCGAAGCCGTGCTCGCCACGGTGCGCAGTCTCGAAGGCGCTTACGCCATTGCCGTGATCAGTCGCGACGAGCCCGGTCATGTGGTGGGCGCGCGCCGTGGTGCGCCGCTGCTGGTGGGTCTGGGTATCGGCGAGAATTTTCTCGGTTCCGATGCGCAGGCGCTGATCCAGGTGACCAACAAGATGCTTTATCTCGACGAGGACGACGTTGTCGAGATCACCCGCGACAGCGTGCAGGTCTACGGTCTGGATGGCTTGCCGGTCGAGCGCGCGGTGCATGAGAGCGAGCTGTCCACCGATGCGGTGGAGCGCGGCGACTATCGCCACTACATGCAGAAGGAAATCTTCGAGCAGCCGCGCGCCGTGGCGGACACGCTGGAAGCGCGCATCGGCCCGAAGGGCGTGCTGCCGAATATCTTTGGCATTGATAGTGATGCGCTGCTGCAAAAGACCCGCGCCCTCCACATCATCGCCTGCGGTACGAGCTATCACGCCGGCATGGTGGCCAAGTACTGGATCGAGGAATACGCGCGGTTGCCCGTCAGCGTTGAAGTGGCCAGCGAATATCGCTACCGCGATGCGGTAGTGCCGACCGACACACTTTTCGTCGCCATTTCGCAGTCCGGCGAAACCGCCGACACGCTGGCCGCGCTGCGCGAGTCACGCCGACGCGGTTATCTCGGCACGCTGGCGATCTGCAACGTGCCCGAGTCGTCACTGGTACGCGAGGCCGACCTGAAACTGATGACGCGCGCCGGCCCAGAAATCGGCGTTGCATCGACCAAGGCTTTTACCACCCAGCTCGCCGGTCTGGCGCTGCTGGCGCTGGAGCTTGCTCGCCGCACTGGGCTG
>CBAAAD010000215.1:0-5661 GCA_964658785.1 uncultured Methylobacterium sp. | reverse complement strand
CTTTCGGGAAGCCCCAGGTAGCGCGCCATGCCGTAGACCTGCGTCTTGTACAGATGCGCGATGGGCTTGATATCCGCCGAGCCGTCACCGTTCTTGACGAAAAAACCCTGGTCGTATTCCAGCCGGTTCGGCGTGCCTACCACGGCGTAGTTGAGGCGATCGGCGTGGTAGTACTCCAGCGTCTTGCGCAGCCGCTGCTTGAAGCTGGTGGCGGCCACGATTTGCAGATAGTCGGTCAGGCCGAGTGATCGCTCATGCATGGCACCGTCGGGCGACTGCGCGATCAGCTGAAAATGATTGATGCGTCCGTCGCTACCCCCGGCGATGGCAATCTTCATGCGCCAGCTGTCGTCGTACTCCGGCAGCAGATGGCGCACCGCTTCATCGCGCGCGGCGTAACAGCCGATCGCCGAAAGCGCAGGCGCGATATCGAACGTTTCGGCGCGCACGCCGAGATGGTCCGCCAGTTCGCGTGCCTTTATGGCGCTGGCGTCCGCCGAGTCGCGCTCCGGAAGAATCAGGGTGAATACGCGCTCAGCGCCGAGCGCGCGCACTGCCAGCGCGGCGCACACGGCGCTGTCGACGCCGCCGGAAATGGCAACGACCAGCCCGCGCTTGTGCAGCGTGCGCGCCATCGCCTGACGCATTTGCGCGGCAATCCGGTCGGCTTCCTGTGCGTAATCGATATCGAGAACTGCCGAACTCAAGCTCACCGTCTCACTCCCCAAGTAAACATCTGGCATGGCGTGATGCCAAAATTCCAGACGGCCAAACCCATCCGTCGGCAGACAGCGTCATTGGCGACGAGCAAGGACGACGCGAATGGCGCCTTCGGCATCCGCCAGGCCACGCACTTCCTGAAAGGCATCGTTTTTCTGCAGCCGCTTGACCAATAGCGCCCCCTGACCAAGGCCGACCTCCATAGCCAGCCAGCCACCGGCGCGCAGAAAGCGTGGCGCATCCTCGATCAGCCGCATCAAGATCGTCACCCCAAAAGGCCCGCCATCAAACGCAAGCCGCGGCTCATGGCCGGAAATCTCGCTGGCCATCTGCTCGACCTTGGCGGTGCAGATGTACGGCGGTGCGCAGACGATCAAATCCGTGCGATCGAGATGTTCGGGCGATTCCAGCGGCGTCATCAAATCACCGGTGTAGAACGTCACGCGCTCGCCCAACTGGAGATGAGCGCCGTTCTGCCTGGCGAAAGCGATGGCCTCGTCGCTGAGATCGGCCGCCGAGACGATCGACCTTTCGACATGATGCGCCACCGCGAACGCGATGTTGCCCGAACCGGTGCAGACGTCGATGACGCGTGGCGATGTCGACGTGTGGTGATGCTCCAGCAGGTCAATGCAGGCATGCACCAGCTGCTCGGTTTCCACGCGCGGTATCAGCGCCTGTGCGCAGCTGAGCATCTCCAGATCCATGAAGCGCTGGCGCCCGGTGATATGTGCCAGCGGTTCACCGGCCAGGCGTCGGCTGACCAGGCTGTCGAGCAGCAGCGATGCGTCGGCGGTGGCAAGCTCGGGCAGTTCCCCCTGCATCGCGTAGACCACCGATCGCGGCTCGCCTGCGGCGGCAAACCAGAGCGCGCGCAGGGTGCTTTCAACGTTTTCTTCCGGCTTGTCCGGCAGCAGTTCGAGGCCTGCGGCCAGACGTTCGTGCATGGCTTCATGGATGCTTGGCGTGGTTTGCATTTAGCCGTCCATCTGCGCCAGCAGGATCGTCTTGCTGACCTTGCCGGTGGCGGTTTTGGGGAGATCGGTGCACAGCACGATCTGCTGCGGCACCATGAAATTCTCCAGGCAGGTGATGCACATCGCCCGGATTTGCCCGGTGTTGAGCGACGCATCGTTCTCGAGCACGACATAGGCGCGGATCGCCTGCCCCAGCAGCTCGTCCGTCACGCCAACCACGGCAACCTCGGCAATGCCGGGGATGCCAAGCATCGCGTTCTCCACTTCCACCGGGCTGACTTTCTCGCCGCGCGTCTTGATGATTTCGTCGCTGCGTCCGACGAAGTACAGAAAGCCATCGCTGTCCATGCGGAACTGATCCTGCGTGCACAGAACGCGCTCGCCGGGCCACTTGCCGGGGCGCAGCATTTTTTCGGTGAGGTCTGGGCGATTCCAGTAGCCGAGCATCACATGCGCACCGCGCACATGCAGCGTCCCCGTGTCGCCCGCCGGCGTGGGTTGGCCATCGGCATCGAGCAGATAGACCTCGGTGCCGGGTATCGCCTTGCCCACCGAGCCCGGCCGCTCGTCCAGCAGATCGGGTTCGAGGTAGCTCACCCGCTTGCACTCGGTCAGTCCGTACATCTTGTAGATCAGCGCATGGGGAAATATGGCACGCAACCGCGTCGCCGAACTGTCCGCCAGCGCCGCTGCCGTATTGGTTACGCGCGTGATGCCGGCAAAACAGAGCGGCTCGCGCTGATGTGCGCGGAGCAGCATTGAAAAAATGGTGGGCACACCGGGAAACACGGTGACCTTGAAATCCTGCATGCGCGCGAACACCTGCGCGGGATACGTAAAGGATCGCTCCAGCACCAGCGTCGCACCGAGCTGCACGGTCATCAGCAACTGGTACAGGCCGTAATCGAAGGCCAGCGGCAGCACGCACAAGATGATGTCGGCATGATCGATCCGCAAATACTCGATGATGCTGCCAGCGGCAAACAGCATGGACTGGTGCGTCTGCATCACGCCCTTGGGCTGCCCCGTGCTGCCCGACGTGTAGATCAGCGCGGCAAGATCGAGCGCAATCGTTTCGGGCATGACGGACAACGGCGACGTGTCGCGAACCACGTCCTCCAGCTGCTCGATGCCGCGATCGTTCGGAAAACTCCCGGAACTGATCACACCGGTGAGCGACGACACAGTATCGAGCAGTGGAAGAAATTCCTTCGCGATATGACCGTCCGTCAGCAGGATGCGGGCAGCGCTGTCGTCGAGAATGAAACCCAGCTTGTCGCGCTTGGTCTGTGGATTGATTAGCAGCATCACGGCGCCGGCAAGCCACGTGGCGTAGATCGACACCACGCCGTACCAGCTGTTGTCCATGTAGATGGCAACGCGGTCGCCGCGCTGCACGCCGCGCTGCCCCAGCGCAGCGGCGAGCCGCCGTGCGCTGTCGAGAAGTTCACCGTAGGTATGCGGCTTGCCTTCGACCACGACCGCCGATTTCTGGCGGAACGCCGGGTCGTCTGCTCGCGCCAGCAGGGCCTCGTGCATCAGGCGCAGCGGCGGATTCACGCGTTGCCTTGCAGACGCCCGACGAAGCGCACCATGTTGTTCACGGTGTCGAAATTTTCCGGCAGCATTTCGCTGGCCTTGACCTCGATACCGAACTCGCTCTCGAGGAAAAGAATAATTTCCAGCACGCCGGTGGAATCGATCACGCCGCGTTCCAGCAGCGAATCGTCATTGGGCAGTTCGGCGGGATCATTGCTGAAGAGCAGGTTTTCGAGAATATAGCCGCGAACTTTCGCTTCGACGGCAGCAGCTTGGCTGGACATGATTTTTACGCCCCTTCAACGCAAACAATGAGCTCGATGAGCATAGTGGATTTAAACGGTGCGACTGGCTAAGCCGTTGACCGGCGGAGAAAATGATGGTCGAGCAACATGGTGGAGAGAATCCCCACAAACGCCTGATTGTCGGCAAAGCCGATGGCCGCTCCGCGGCGGCACTTGTCGAAAAGTCGCCCCACCATGCCCGCATCGAAGTAGCCGGCCGCCCGAAGGCGATCGCCGCTCATCAGGTCGGCGACATAGTCCAGCGGCTTGCCATCGAAAAAAAAGCTCTGGCTGTCCGGCGCGCGGTACGGCTGCTTGGTGCGTTTGAGTATGTCATCGGGCAGCAAGCCGGCCAGCGCGCGGCGCAAAATATATTTCTCGGTGAGGCCACGGATTTTCCAGCTGGGCGGCATGCGCGCGGCGAACTCGATAAGCCGATGATCGAGATAGGGGAAGCGGCCTTCCACCGAATGGGCCATCGCCACCCGATCACCCTGCGCAGGCAGCAGATACGCCGCGAGCAGTGATTTGGCTTCCACGTACTGATCGCGCGACAGCGGGCTCCACGACATGATGTCCGGCGGCAGCCGCTGCTCATACCAACTCAAGGCGTCGCTGTTGCCGACACTGGCGCGTAGCTCGGGCGACAGAAAGGCGAGCGCGCGTTGTGATGTCATCCAGCGCGGCGCGTGAGCAAAGATCGGTCTGTCAATATGCTCCAGCCCGCGCCCGAAAAACGCCTGCGCCAATGCCGGACTCGCCACCGGCGAGTGATCCAGATAGCCATACAGTCGCGCGAGAATATTCGGCCGCCACGTCGACTGCGGCTGACGCGCCCAGAAGCGACGAATCTTCGCCTCCTTGAAGATGTCGTAACCGGCAAAGACCTCGTCGGCGCCCTCGCCGGTGAGCACGACCTTGTAGCCCGCCTCGCGCACGCGACGAGACAGCAGCATCAGCGGCGTGGCTGCCGTTCGCAACACTGGCGCTTCGGTGTGACGGATCAGCTCGGGAAACGCTTCGCCAATAGCCCGGCGCGTGCAGTGCACGGTGGTGTGATCTGTACCGAGGTAACGCACCATCGCCATCTGGTGGCTGCTTTCATCGAACTCGGCGTCGTCGAAGGCAACCGAAAATGTGCGTACCGGCGTCTGCGTAAAACCGCGGATGAGCGCCACGATGCCGGATGAATCCAGGCCGCCACTGAGATAGGCGCCGACCGGAACATCGGCGCGCAGCTGCAGTTGCACCGCATCCACCAGCAGTTCGCGCAGTTCTTGCGTGGCGCCTTCTATCGATGCGTGCTTTTTCAGCCGGCGGGTTTCCTGCGCCGAGGGAAAAGTCCAATCCCAATATTGGGTGAGCGTTTCTTCGTGATCGGCCTCGACGGTGAGGACGTGGCCGGGCGGCAGGCTGCAGATGCCGCTGAACAACGTGTCGGGGTCGGCGGGCCCCCAATAGGTGAATGTCTGCACGAGGCCGGATGGATCAAGCGTCGCGCACTGCGGCAGCACTGCCAGCAGCGACTTGATCTCCGAGCCGAACCACAGGCGGCCTTTTGCCCGGGTATAGAACAGCGGCCGAATCCCGGCGCGATCGCGCGCCAGCAGCAGGCGCTTTTGCTCGCTGTCCCACAGCGCAATGGCAAACTGCCCGTTCAGATGTTCGACGAACCCGTCACCGTATTCGTCATACAGATGCACGATCACTTCGGTGTCGGATTGCGTGTAGAAGCGATGGCCCCGTTTTTCCAGCGTGATGCGCAGCTCGCGGTAATTGAAGATCTCGCCGTTGAATACCGTCCAGACGGTACGCCGCTCGTTATGGATGGGCTGATCGCCGGTGACCAGATCGATGATCGACAGCCGCGCGTGCGCCAGGCCGATAGCTTGTCCCACATGAAAACCGTAGCCGTCCGGGCCGCGATGGTGCAGCGTGCGGATCATCCGCTCCAGCTCGGCGCGTGTGTCCACGACGGCGGATGGCTCACCAAAAAATCCTGCGATTCCGCACATGTCAGGTCATTCTCGTTCGCGCGATCAGGTGTCGACGGTCAAGGTCGCGACGATGACGTTTTCAGCGGATGCATGGGCGAGCTGTACCAGTCGACGACCGTGCCGTTCTCGAACCGAATCCATGAC
>CBAAAD010000214.1:0-5676 GCA_964658785.1 uncultured Methylobacterium sp. | reverse complement strand
GAGGTTCGCTAACGCTCACCGCCAACCTACGTTCGCAAGTCCGATCGAACACACGACCGATACGGCGCCAGCAGCTGCGGGTCATCAAACAGCCCGGGCGGCAGCAGATAGCGTGGATCGCGCCCTGCCGCGAGCAGCTCGCGGATATGCGTGGCGGAAATTTCCAGCGGGGTCACGGCCAGTTCGATCACCTTGCCAGCAGCAAGGTGATGCAGCTCGCCTGAAACGATTGCGTGCCGACCGTCGATCGCCTGCACCAGCGCATCGGGCAACGCGGCTTCGATACCCGGGCGGCTCAGCACGCCGATGTGCGCGACATCGAATATCTCCAACCAGCGATGCCAACTTGGCAGGCCGGCAAACGCATCGGCGCCGAGCAGCAGGATCAGCGGGCGATCGCCCTGCTCCGCCCGCAGCTCCGTTAACGTGTCAATCGTGTAAGACGGACCCGTGCGCTGCAGCTCGCGGCCGTCGAGGGTCAGCCGCGACTGCCCCTGCAGTGCCGCGCGGAGCATCGCCACTCGCTGAGCGGGGCTTGCGGTAGGGGTCGGTCGGTGCGGTGGCACGGCGGCCGGCATGAGGTGCACGTCCGCATCGAGCAGCTCGGACGCCTCCCACGCCACGCTGAGATGGCCGATATGCACGGGATCAAAGGTGCCGCCAAAAATGGCCAGCGGCCGCGTTGCCATCAGACCAGGCTCTGCGCCAGCGCAGACGCCGCGCGCGGTTCGGCGATGGCCGCGATGAGCCGCTCCGCCTCCTGCCAGGGGTTGCCGGCCTCGCGGCCCTTGGCCATGCGGTCGATGCGCGAGGCGCGGGCAAGGCACTGCAGCCAGTGATCGCGCGGGGCGCGACGCAGCGCCTGGCGGAACAGCTGCTCGCGCGCCTGCCACAGCCGCTCGGTCTTGGCCTGGGCCGCGAAGTCGGTGGCATTGGCAAGACGCAGCGCCAGCTGCAGCTGATTGACCAGCCAGCCCATCAGCGCGATCAGTTCATCGCCTTCGGCACGCAGGCCGGCAAGGATGCGCAAAGCGCGAGCCCCCTCACCGGCAAACGCGGCGTCGGTGAGCTTGAAGGCGTCGTAGCGGGCGCTGTCGGCAACCAGGTTTTCCATCTCGCGCGTGTCGATTCGACCCTGGCCGTGCAGCACCGCGAGCTTGTCGATTTCCTGCGCCGCGGCCAGCAGGTTGCCCTCGACGCGCTCGGCCAGCAGCGCCACCGCATCGGGCGAGGCGGACAGACCGTGCCTGGCCAGCCTGGCGCTGATCCACGCCCGCCACTCGTTCGCCCGTGGCGCGCTGAACACCACCATCGTGCCGCTGGCGTCGAGCTTCTTGCTCCAGGCGCCGTCGTGCTTGCTGCTCCACTCCATGGCGGTAATCAGCAGCGTCACGTCGGGCCGCAGATCGGCGCAGAACGCGTTGATCGCTTTCGCCCCTTCGGTACCCGGACGGCCCGTGGGCAGGCGCAGATCGATAAACAGCCGGGTCGAAAACAGCGACATGCCGGCGGCGGCGCGCGCCAGATCGTCCCAGTCGAAATGCTGGCCGACCTCGAGCACTTCGCGTTCGGGGTAGCCGAGCTTTTTCGCCTGCGCGCGCAGCGCGTCGGCCGCTTCCAGCACCAGCAGCTCCTCGCCCGCGAGCAGGTAGACGGAGTCCAGACGGTCAGCCGTCAGCGCCTTCTGCCACTGGCCAGCGCTCAGCGGCATCAGTGCGTGCTGGAGGCTGCCGGTGCAGGTGCCGGGGCGCTGGGGGCGGCGGCACCGGGCGCCGCGATGGCGTGCTTGCTGGCCGCCTGCAGGCGGAACAGTATCGCCTGCACCATGTCCTCGTTGAGGCTGCGCTGGATCTCGGTGACCTGCGAAGCATTACCGATGGTGTTGGTGGCGTCGTAGCTGTATTCGCGCTGCATGTCGATGCGCTGATTGGGTATGACCATATTGCCAGCGGCATCCATCACGCTGAACTGCACCTGGTAACGCACCGCGTACTCGGTGATGCGCGAGTAACCGCCGGCCGTCAGCGTGTCGGTGGTAAACGTAGCTACCGGCACGCGCAACTCGGCGATGCCAGGGCCGCCCTCGTCCTGCACGTCGACGCCGGCCACTTCCAGCGCGCGCGCCAGCATGCGCTGAAAATCGCCCACGCCGGTGGCGATATGCACTTTCTGGATCGACGCCGGCAGCTTCACGTTTTCGCGCAGATGAAATCCGCAGGCGGACAGCGAGATGGCGAGTACCAGCAACAGCGCACGCTGGAGCAAACGACCGACTTTCATGAAACTCATGGATTTCATCCTGCGACGATGTTGACGATCTTGCCCGGTACCACGATGACCTTGCGCACGCTGAGGCCTTCCAGAAAATGCACGACCTGCGGCTGCGCGCGTGCCAGCGCCTCGGCGTCTTCCTTCGAGGCGCCGGCCGGCAACTCGATGGTAGCGCGCAATTTGCCGTTGATCTGAACCGCCAGCGTGAGCGTATCGCGAACCAGCGCCGCCGGGTCGGCTTTCGGCCAGGGCTGATCTTCCAGCACGGTTTGCGGATGACCCAGCACCTGCCACAGCGCGTGACTGATGTGCGGCACCACCGGATTCAGCAGCAGCACCATGCTTTCCAGCGCCTCGTGCCGCACCGCCCGACCCTGTTCGCTCTGGTCGGTGAATTTGTTCAGCGCGTTGAGCAGCTCCATCAGCGCCGCGATCGCGGTGTTGAAGGCGTGGCGGCGGCCGAAATCGTCGCTGACCTTCTGGATGGTTTCGTGCACCTGCCGGCGCATGGCTTTCTGTCCCGCGTCCAGCGCGCCCGGATCGACCACCGGATGATCCGGGTTGGCCGCGTGCGCCGTCACTTCGCGCCACACGCGCTTGAGGAAACGCGACATGCCCTCGACACCGGCCTCGCTCCACTCCAGCGACTGCTCCGGCGGCGCGGCAAACATCGAGAACAACCGCACGGTATCGGCGCCGTACTTGCCGACCATGGACTGCGGATCGATGCCGTTGTTCTTTGACTTGGACATCTTTTCGATGCCGCCGATCTCCACCGGCTGGCCGTCGGCTTTCAAGCGCGCGCCGATCACGCGCGCTTTTTCATCGCGCTCGATTTCGACATCGGCCGGATTGATCCAGTCCTTCGAGCCATCGGTGTTGTCGCGGTAATACGTTTCGGCGATCACCATGCCCTGGCACAGCAGGTTGGTCGCCGGTTCGTCGCTGTGCACCAGACCTTCGTCGCGCAGCAGCTTGTGATAAAAGCGGAAATACAGCAGATGCAGAATCGCGTGCTCGATGCCGCCGATGTACTGGTCGACCGGCAGCCAGTAGTTGGCGCGGTCGTCGACCTGGGTGCTGGCGCCGGGGCTGGTGTAGCGGGCGTAATACCAGCTCGACTCCATGAAGGTGTCGAAGGTGTCCGTTTCGCGCTCGGCTGCACCGCCGCAGGTGGGGCAGACTGTCTTGCGCCATTCGGGGTCGGCCTTGATCGGCGACTGCACGGTGCCGACCTTCGAATACGCGTCGGCCACGTCCTCGGGCAGGATCACCGGCAGCTGATCTTCCGGCACCGGCACATCGCCGCACTTTTCGCAGCGGATCACCGGAATCGGGCAGCCCCAGTAGCGCTGGCGGCTGACGCCCCAGTCGCGCAGGCGATAGTTGACGCGGCGCGAGCCGGTGCCGTCGCGCTCGAAGCGCGCTGCCAGCGCATTCAGCGCCTGGCTGAAATCCATGCCGTCGTATTCGCCGGAATTGACCAGGATGCCTTTCGGACCCCAGGCGGCCTCCTTGTGAATGCGTCGTTCGAACTCTTCCACGATGCGCAGCGGCGCGGAAATATCCTGCGCGTTGGCGTCGCGCCCGCTCAGCGCGGCCTGCATCGGATCGACGCCGACGCCCAGCGTGATGTCGTGCTGAATGTCGTTCAGAGCGTCGATGACGGATGGATCGACGACTACCATGCGAATCGGCAGGCTGTACTTCTGCGCGAATTCCCAGTCGCGCTGATCGTGCGCCGGCACCGCCATCACCGCGCCGGTGCCGTAGCCCATCAGCACGAAGTTGGCCACATAGACGGGAATTTCTTCGCCGCTTATTGGATGAATGGCGCGCAGGCCGGTGTCCATGCCGCGCTTTTCCTGCGTCTCCAGTTCCGCCTCGGACACGCCGCCCTGGCGCAGCTCGGCAATGAAGGCTGCCAGCGGCGGATTGCTCTGCGCCGCATGCACTGCCAGCGGGTGCTCGGCCGCGATGGAGACGAAGGTCACGCCCATCAAGGTGTCCGGCCGCGTGGTAAACACGTCCAGCGGCGCCAGCGTTTGGCTGTCTATATCGTTCACCGCAAAACGGATCTCCAGACATTCGCTGCGGCCGATCCAGTTGCGCTGCATGGTCTTGACCGAATCCGGCCAGCCCGGCAACGTGTCCAGGCCGTCCAGCAGTTGCTGCGCGTAGTCGGTGATCTTGAGGAACCACTGCGGAATCTCGCGCTTTTCCACCAGCGCGCCGGTGCGCCAGCCGCGGCCGTCGATCACCTGCTCGTTGGCCAGCACGGTCTGATCGACCGGATCCCAGTTCACCACCGAATTCTTGCGGTACGCCAGGCCCTTTTTCATCAGCCGCACGAACATCCGCTGTTCGTGCACGTAGTAGTCGGGCCGGCAGGTGGCGAACTCGCGCGTCCAGTCGATCGCATAGCCCATCGACTGCAGCTGCGCGCGCATGTGCTCGATATTGGCGTAGGTCCACTTGGCCGGCGCGGTCTTGTTCTTGATCGCGGCGTTCTCGGCCGGCAGGCCGAACGCGTCCCAGCCCATCGGCTGCAGCACGTTCTTGCCCTGCATGCGCTGGTAGCGGCTGATCACGTCGCCGATGGTGTAGTTGCGCACGTGGCCCATGTGCAGTGCGCCGGAGGGATACGGCAGCATCGACAGGCAGTAGAACTTCGGCCTGGACGAATCCTCCTTCACTTCGTACGCGTGCTGCTCGCCCCAGTACTGCTGCGCCGAGCTTTCCACTGCCGCTGCCGAATAACCGTGCTCTGGCAACTGGCCCGGCTCGGCGGCCCCCTGTGACAGGGAGTTGGGGTCTTGAATATCCTGCATGATTCGGCGCCGTATTGCGGTGAGCGCAAGCCGGCGAAAGCCGGCTGCGGTTAACGGACCAGACTAGCCCAGCGCGGCGCTGACGCCAAGCCTTGATGCACTCGGCAAGGTTGATTCAGGAGGCCGGGCACGCTGGCATCTGGCCATTGCCCAGCGACTGCGCGGCAGCGGCGATCTGCGCGGCGAGCCGCGCAATCGCGCGCTGGTGGCCTTGCACCAGGGCATCGTAGCCCGCGCCCACCGGTTCGCTGACCCGGCTGGCACAGGCCAACGTGCCGCTCTGGCCGCTGGCACCGTGCATCAGGCGAATGCTCCAGGTGCCGTCGATCAGCGCGTAGCTGCCTGGCAGCGAATCGAAGCGGCGCACGTCGAGCTTGATCCGCAGCAGCGGCTTGTCGTTACCGGGCAAGGCGCTGACGTCCTGACTGTGCAGCTGGCGCGCCAGATCAGCCGACAGGGCGCTGCGCAGCTCGTCACCCAGCGGCGCGATCCAGCGCTCGCTGTTGAGCAGGGCCACGCCCTGACTGCCATCGCGCACCACCAGCTGCGGCTGGTCGACCTGCGCCGGCACGGT
>CBAAAD010000213.1:0-5677 GCA_964658785.1 uncultured Methylobacterium sp. | reverse complement strand
GGCAACGCTATGGCTCCGGTGTTTCCCCGCGGAAACGCCAGGTCGGGCGGAAGTGCGTTGCCGCGCTTCCGGCTGAGGCAGGTATTCGGGCTCGTGGACGTTGCGCTTGCGCCTACTGTCCGCCGCTTCCCGGGCTAGTGGCCCAGTGCGTGTGACGGAGTTCGTTTCCACATACCGCTGCGGGGCAGCGCCGGCTTGGTACCGGCTTCCCTTTTCATTCCATCTCTCCATTCGCATAGAAAGATGAAAACCTTCAGCGATGCCGAAGTTAGTCCGGTGTCGGGCTCAAGTCAATGACGCGGTGAGGTCAGCCGTGGCTTTGGCCAACTTCGCGGTGGTCTAAGGCCTGTTTGCCCTGGTCGCCCACCGCTTCATGCTCGTGGATAAAGCGGACGATGTCGGCCAGCGTCGGTGCGCTATCGCGCAATGGTCGTGACATCGCGAAAAGCAGCGAAGAATGGCCGATGCCGGGATACAGCTTGAGACTGACCTCCTCATGTTCCGCCAGCATGGTCTTGTCCAGCGACAGCGCATTGGAGGGATCGACCTCGTGATCGCCCGTGCCCTGCAAAAGCAGCATCGGCGGCTCGTGCCCGCTGACGTAGCGGACAGGCTGCGCGCGGCCCTGCTCGGCCGCCGTGCGGCCGAAGGTGCCGAGCATGTCTTTTTCGCCGGCCGGAATCGGCATGAAATCGTAAACCCCGGCCAGCCCGATAAACCCGGCCAGATCGCGCGGCCGCATGCCGTAAAGCTTCAGCCATTCGGGATCGGTGCTCAGCAAGGCCGCGATCTGGCCGCCGGCCGAGTGGCCCATCACGAAGAGGCTGTGCGGATCGCCGCCCAGTTCGGTGGCGTGGGTGCGGGCCCAGGCCACCGCCCGGGCGCCGTCCTGCATAAAGCCATCCATCGTCACCTGAGGGTATTTGCGGTAGTCGGGTATCACCACCAGAACGCCTTGCGACGCCAGCGCCGTGCCGACAAAGCGGTACCACTCGCGTTTGCCGTGGGTCCAGTCACCGCCGTAGAAGAACACCACCATCGGCGCACCGGCGGTGGTCGGCTGCCCGGCGTTTGCCGGCCGATAAACGTCGAGTGCCAGCTCGTGCGCGGCATCGAACACGATGTTGCGCCGCTGCTCGATACCGCGATGCTGATCCGTGCTGTTGAGTCCGGCGAACAGGGTTGCCCGACAGCCGCCGAGCAGCAGCAGGCTGGCCAGCAACGCGCAGCAGCGCAGGCGCCGTGACAAGCGGGCGGAGGGCGACAGGTGCAACGTCATCGTCAACAGGCGTGATAACCGCGGTGCGAGGGACGCCGATGATGCGCCACTCCAATCGCAAGTGGTTGCGACGCCTGCGATAAGTCGGGGGTTCAGGCGGCCAGACGCGCGCCCGCGCTCAACGCGGCGAAATAATCCCGGGTCAGCCGCATCTGCGCCTCGGCCGATTCGGCCTGATTGACGACCTGCCGAAACGCGACGTTTTCCGGTCTGTCCCTGGCATACCAGCCCAGATGCTTGCGCGCGATGCGCACGCCCGCCAGTTCGCCGTAGAACGCGTAGAGCTGTTCGAGATGACCGAGCAGAATCGCGCTGACCTCCGACGGTGTCGGCTCGGGCAGCAGCTCGCCGGTGGCAAGGTAATGCGCGATCTCGCGGAAGATCCACGGCCGCCCCTGCGCGCCGCGGCCGATCATCACCGCGTCGGCGCCGGTGATGTCCAGCACGTGCCGGGCCTGTCGCGGCGTGGTGACGTCGCCGTTGGCCAGCACCGGAATGCGCACCGCCGCTTTCACCGCGCGAATGGTGTCGTATTCCGCCTCGCCCTCGTACTTGTCGGCGCGGGTGCGGCCGTGCACGGCCAGCGCGGCGATGCCGCTGTCTTCGGCGATATGGGCAATCGTCAGCGCGTTCTTGTTTTGACGATCCCAGCCGGTGCGGATCTTCAGCGTCACCGGCACATCCACCGCGTCGACCACGGCTCTGACGATGCGCGCCACCAGCGGTTCGTCCTGCAGCAGGGCCGAACCGGACCAGACGTTGCACACCTTTTTTGCCGGGCAGCCCATGTTGATGTCGATCAGCTGCGCGCCGTTGGCGACGTTGAAACGCGCCGCCTCGGCCAGCATGGTCGGATCATAGCCGGCGATCTGTACGCTGACCGGTTCGGGTTCGCCGACATGGTCCATTCTTTGCATCGATTTGCGCGTGTGCCACAGGCGCGGGTCCGCGTTGGTCATTTCCGACACGGCCAGACCGGCGCCCAGCCGTTTGCACAGCAGGCGAAAAGGCTTGTCGGTGACCCCGGCCATGGGCGCGAGCACCACGGGCGGGTCGATGCGGTAAGGACCTATTTGCATACACCCATTGTAAAAGGTCGCGCCGGCATTCATCCGGTTGATTATCATTAAACACCACGGGCGCCCGAAGTGAGTAGCCGATGACGCGGGGAATAAGGGGGCTGGCGGTTCTTGTAATGGCGCTGCTATTGCCGGCGCTGGCCGCCGCTGCCTCGCCAATGAACAGCCTGCGTGGCCGCGCGGTCAGCGACCCGCATGGCCTGATAGATACCGTGCGCCAGCAGCTGGATCGATCAGGCGCGGGCCTTGCCGCCGCGCAGGAAAGGGCTCTGCTGTGGGGAATGGGTACGGCAGCGATCAACGTCAACGACGATGCGGCGTTCGCCGAAGCCACGCTGCGCCTCGATGGGCTGGCGAGCGCCAGCAATGATCCGGTAGCCGCCGCCGCGGCCGGGTTTTTGCGTTCGCGCCACGATATTACCAACGGTACCGGCGACGGCATGGGTGAGGCATTGCGCGCCGCGGACAAGGTATTGGGCAACGCCGATCCCGAGTTGGTTGCGTGGGCGCGCTTTCAACTGTGCGACGCCTACACGCTGGACGAAAAGCCGGATCGTGCGCTGCCGCTGTGTCGCCAGGTGGAGCGCAGCTATAAGGCATTGGGTGACGAGTGGGGCGTTGCTGATGCCGAGAACGATGAGGGCCTTGCGCTGGCCACGCTCAATCGGATCGATGAGGCAGCCAAAGCCTATGAAAGCTCGCGTCGGCATTTTGCGGAGGCTGGTGGTACGCGCATGGCCATTTCTGTCGGCGACAACCTCTCGCAGATGTATCTGAAGCAGGGCCGCGCGAGCGAAGCGCTGCAGCTGTCGCAGCTGTCGCTCAAGCAGGAGCTGGCCGACGGTCGTATCAGTGATTCGATTGACTCCAACACCGACATTGCGCGCGCGCAGGCAGCGCTCGGCCTTCATCGTCAGGCTTATGCGCTGATGAAGGCTACGGTGGCCAAGGCCCGCGCGGCCGGCATGAACGGCCAGCTGAGCGATCTTCTGGAAGTGGAAAGCAGCATTGCCGAGCAGGCGGGCGATCTGCGTCAGGCGCTCGCCGATGAGCGTGAGGTGGTCAAATTTGAAAACGCGACCAATACGCCAGCGCTGCGTGCGATCGAAGCAGAACTCGAGCAGCGCTATGCCGCACGCGAAAAGGAGCTGCGCATCAACGATCTGGAGCGAACCAACCGCGACCAGAATCTCGAATTAAAAACGGCGCAGGCCGAGGCGGCGCGCCGCGATGAAATGCAGCAGCGGCAGAAGCTGGCCAACCTCGTGGTGACGATTGTCGTGATTGCGCTGGTGCTGTTCGCCGCACTGTTGTTTCTATTGCTACGCGCTCAGCGTCGGCACGCGGCCGAGCTGCGGGCGCAGGCCTTGTGCGATCCGCTGACCGGTATCGAGAACCGACGCGCGTTTCAGCAGCGCGCCGCCGCACTGCTGGCGCGCCATCGCGATATGCGTGATCCACTGCACGTGCTGATGCTGATTGATTTCGACCATTTCAAGCGCATCAACGACACGGTAGGTCACCAGCAGGGCGATCGTGTACTGGTGATCGTCACCGACTATCTGCGGCATGCCGTAGGTGCCGCCGGCCATATTGCCCGCATTGGCGGAGAGGAGTTCATCGTTCTGTGCCCGCAGTTCGGCGCGGAGGACGGCATGCGCCTGGCAGAAACCCTGCGCGCCGGCGTAGCCGCGCTTACGCTGCCAGCCGAACTGCAGGTGACGCACATCACGGTCAGCATCGGCGTCGCGCTGTTCGACGGCGAGCGCTGCCATGACGTATCGAGCTGGATGCGTGCGGCCGACACCGCGCTGTACTCGGCGAAGTCGTATGGTCGCGATCGGGTGGTGGCAAGTACGCTGGTATCCTGACGCCCCTCACTCTGTGGACGTCCGACCATGCTGCGCAAATTCCTTTGCGTGTTGCTGCTACTGCCCGCGCTGGCTTCGGCGCACCGTGCGCAAAAACACGGTATTGAAGACGCTGCCCGAGGGCTGCGCAATGTCACCGTGTTAATTGTTCGCCATGCGGAAAAACCCGAGCAGGGTGATGGCCCAAACAGCAGAGGTCTCACGCCACGCGGCGAGCAGCGCGCCGAAGCGTATGCCAGCTATTTCGATCCGCTGCGCATCGACGGCCAGACGCTGCAACCGCAGCGCCTGATCGCCACCAGCGACAGCAAGAACAGTGATCGCCCGCGGCTGACGCTGACGCCGCTCGCCGCCCGGCTGCAGCTTCCGCTGGAGCAGCCGTACGCCGACAAGCAGGTGGACAAACTCGTCGAGTCCTTGCGCCAACAGAACCAGGCCGGCGTGGTGCTGGTCGCCTGG
Organism: uncultured Methylobacterium sp.; assembly: GCA_964658785.1. GTDB lineage: Bacteria > Pseudomonadota > Gammaproteobacteria > Xanthomonadales > Rhodanobacteraceae > Rhodanobacter. Next base: position 989 of record CBAAAD010000213.1, on the reverse strand, counting down.
CATCACGGTGAGCTGGGGAATCTGGTGAACGCGTTCGGCGGCAATTTCGCGGCGTTGGTCGGTCACGACCAGTGGCCTGGCGACGTCTATAACTGGCTCATCGTGCTGCGCTTCGATGACCGCGGCCAGCTGATGGCGTCGAGCAGCCATCTCGTGCAGGAACACCTGCTGCCAGGCGACTGATCAGTCGGCGACGATGCCCGTGGTTGCATGGCGCGACGCGTGGGGTTGAACGCCAGCACCCGACGAATGGCGATGCTTGAACAGGATCGAAAACAGCACCGCCACCGCGAGCGCGTACAGGGCAAAGGCGATCCAGATGCCGTGCCAGTCCTTGCTGCCATCGGCACGGATAAACCACGCATCGATAATCAGGCCGCTGAGCGAGCTGCCCAGCACGGCGCCGACACCGTTGGTCATCAGCATAAACAGGCCCTGCGCGCTGGCCCGAATCGCCGGGTCGCTCTGCCCCTCCACGAACAGCGAACCGGAGATGTTGAAAAAGTCGAACGCCATGCCGTAGACGATGCACGACAGCACGATCATCCACAGCTCGGGTCCGGGATTGCCGTAGGCGAAAAGTCCGAAACGCAGCGTCCAGGACAGCATGCTGATCAGCATCACCGTCTTGATGCCGAAGCGCTTCAGGAAAAACGGAATCGCCAGAATGAACAGCGTTTCCGACACCTGCGAGATCGACATGATGATCGCGGGATAGCGCACCGCCAGCGTGCCCTTGTACGCATCGACGGTAGCAAAGTCGTGCAGAAACGTATCGCCATAGGCATTGGTCAACTGCAGCGCCGCGCCGAGTAGCATGGCGAACAAGAAGAAGATGGCCATCTTGCGATCGCGGAAAAGCTTGAACGAGGTCAGCCCCAGCGTGTCCAGCATCGATTTGCCACGCAGCTGGCCCAGCTTGGGCCGACACGGCGGCAGGGTGAACGCATACGCGCCCAGCAGCAGCGACGCGCCGGACGCAACATAGA
>CBAAAD010000212.1:0-5693 GCA_964658785.1 uncultured Methylobacterium sp. | reverse complement strand
GCAGCACGCCGGTGGCCGAGCAGGGCGCGTCGATCAGGATGCGATCGAACGGCTGCCGCTTCCACCAGCCCGCCGGAGCGCCCGCGTCGCCGATGACGATTTTCGCATCCAGCCGCAGACGCATCAGATTCTGGCGAATGCGTTCGCCGCGCTTCGCATCCACCTCCAGCGCGGTCAGGTCGATTTCCGCGCGTTCGAGCAGGTGGCAGGCCTTACCGCCGGGCGCAGCGCAGGCGTCGAGCACGCGCATGCCGTCCTTGAGGTCGGTTAGATCGGCGGCGACCTGGGCCGCACCATCCTGCACCGCGAAAAGCCCATCCTCGAAGCCGGGCATGCGGGTGACGTCACTGCTGTGCGGCAGCACCAGCGCATCCGCCAGCCACGGGTGCGCGGTGGCGGCATAGCCCGCCGCCTCGAACTGCGCGAGCAGCGCGTCGCGCGCGATGCGTCGGCGATTGACCCGCAGCATCAGCGGCGGCTCGACGTTATCGGCGGCCATGACGGCTTCGGATTGTTCCGGCCAGTCTCGGGCCAGCGCCTTCGCCAGCCACTCGGGATGGGCGTGGTGCGTCTGCGGTTTGGCGTCGAGCCGAGCGATCAGGCTTTCCCGCTCGCGCTGCCAGCGTCGCAGCACGGCGTTGACCAGCCCGGCCAGCTGCGGGCGCTTCAGCGCGCGGGTGGCTTCGACGGTGGCCGCCACGGCCGCGTAATCCTGCAGCTGCAGAACTTCCAGCTGCACCAGACCCAGCACCAGCAGCGCGTGGATGGCCGGATCCTTGTGCCGCAGGGATTTTTCCAGCAGCTGGTCGATGGCCGCATCGAAGCGCAGCCACCAGCGCGCGCCCTCGCTGAGCAGCGCCATCAGCAGCGCGCGGTCGCGCGGATCGCGCAGTTTCGGCGCGTTGCGCTCCATCACTTCGCGCAACGAGGCGCCGCGCATCGCCACTTCGGCCAGCGATCGGGCGGCCAGCGCGCGGGTGTCGACCGTCATCGGCTGCCGCGCAGTTCGGGGCGGGCGTTGAGGTAATCCGCCGCGCTGATGCGCTTGCCGCCGGCGCGCTGCAGCGCAGTGATGCGCAGCACGCCCTCACCGCAGGCCAGGTCGATGCCGTCGCGGCTGGCGCCTAGCACGGCACCGGGCGATGTACCGTGCTCGCGATCGATGGCGTGGGCGGCCCAGATCCGCAAAGGCTCGTCCAGCACCTCGGCTTCGGCAACGGGCCAGGGGTTGAAGGCGCGAACCTTCCGCTCCAGTTCGGTGGCCGGGCGCGCGAGGTCCAACCGGGCTTCGGCCTTGTCGAGCTTGTGCGCGTAGGTCACGCCGTCTTCCGACTGCGGGATAGCGGCCAGCGATTCACCCGTCAGCGTGCGGCGCAGGCCTTCGGCCAATACGTCGGCGCCCAGCAGGGAGAGGCGGTCGTGCAGGCTGCCGCCGGTCTCATCGAAGGCGATCGGCGTGCGCCGCTGCAGCATTACCGGGCCGGTATCGAGCCCGGCTTCCATCTGCATCAGATCGACGCCGCTTTCCGTATCGCCGGCGAGGATCGCGCGCTGGATCGGCGCCGCGCCGCGCCAGCGCGGCAGCAGGCTGGCATGCACGTTCCAGCAGCCGAGGCGCGGCGTTGCCAGCACCTTGCGCGATAGGATCAGGCCGTAGGCGACCACGATCAGCAGATCCGGCTGATAGTCCAACAGCGTCCTGCGGGTCTCTGGTGACTTGAATGATTCCGGCTGCTCGACGGCGATGCCCGCCGCCAGCGCCGCCTGCTTGACCGGGCTGGGCGTGAGCTTGCGGCCGCGGCCGGCAGGCCGATCCGGCTGCGTATAGACGGCCAACACCTTGGCGCCGCTGGCGCGGCAGGCTTCGAAGCAGGGAACGGCAAACTCGGGCGTACCGGCAAAGATCAGCCGCAGCGGGCGCTCACTCAAGCGGTCGCCGCCTGCTTGCGCGCCTTTTCCAGCCGTTTGAGCAGCAGGTTGCGCTTCAGCGAGGAGAGATAGTCCACGAACACCTTGCCTTCCAGGTGATCCATCTCATGCTGGATGCATACGGCCAGCGGACCTTCGGCCTCGACGATGATCTCTTCGCCGGCCGTGTTCTGCGCCTTCACCTTGACCTTGAGCGCGCGGGTGACATCCGCATACAGGCCAGGGAACGACAGGCAGCCTTCCTGATAGACCTGCGAGCCCTCCTTTTCCAGGATCTGCGCGTTGATCAGCGCCAGCGGCTCGTTGCGGTCGTCGCTCATGTCGGTGACCAGTACGCGCTTGTGCACGTTGACCTGGGTTGCCGCGAGGCCGACGCCGTTGGAGTCGTACATGGTTTCGAACAGGTCGGCGACGAACTGCTTCAGCTCGGCGTCGAACACGGTGACCGGCTCGGCGCGGGTGCGCAGGCGCGTGTCGGGGAATTCAATAATGGTCAGCAGGGACATGGATTTCACCTCGGCGCCGAGACATGCGGGCGGCTTGGTCAAAAACCCACCCCGGCGCTATCTAGAATGTTTCTCATTGTACGTCGGCAAGCGCCCGGGCGCAGACGATTTTTGCCAATTCGCGCCTGTTGCGTGGGTTAACGGTTCGGTTACACTCGACCGAGCACCTGGGGAAGGGGGATTCCCGCCAATGATCAGAAAAATAACCGTGTTGCTGGCCGGCATGCTGGTCACTGTGGCTGCCTATGCGGCGGGCGCACAGCTGCGGGCAAACCATCCGGACAGCTACACCGTGCGGCGGGGCGACACGCTCTGGGGCATTTCCGCCAAGTTCCTGGCCAAGCCCTGGCTGTGGCCGGAGATCTGGCAGGCGAACCCGCAGGTGCGTAATCCGCATCTTATCTATCCTGGCGACGTGCTCAACCTGTCCTTCATCAACGGCGGCGGTGGCCCGACACTGCGGCTGGAGCCAAGCGTGCACGCCGAAGGCCAGGCGATTCCGGCGATTCCGCTGTCCGAGCTGCAGACCTTCCTCAAGGACATGCGGGTGGTCGACTCCAACGCGGCCAAGACGGCGCCTTACGTCGTCGGTCTGGAAGAGGGACGGCTGCGCAGTACGCCCGGCCAGAATATCTATGTGCGCGGCCTGCACGGTGCACCCGGGCAACGCTGGGCGATCGTGCGGCCGACGCACTATTTCCGCAGCTTCGACGAGCAGGGCCAGAGCAAGGGTGACCTGGTTGCGCACGAGCTGGACGACAACGTGGCGATGTTCAAAACGCCGTGGGACGAAAACACCCGTAACGACGGCCACTACGGCAAGGGCGACGACAGGGGCGTCGAGGTCAGCGTGATCGGCAACGCCGAGACCCTTCGCATGGGTGACCCCTCCACGCTGCTGCTGTTGAACGCCACGCTCGATATCCGTGCCGGTGATCGCATCATGCCGCTCGAAGATGCGCCGTACGATCCCTATTACTACCCGCACCGGCCGCAGGCGATCGCCAAGGATGCGCGGGTGATCGGCTTTGCCGATGCGATGGATGCCGTTGGCCCTCACCAGGTGGTGGCGTTGTCGATCGGCAAGCAGGACGGCGCCGAGAACGGCCAGACCTATTCAATCTATCAGCCGGGCCAGACCATCAGCGACGATGTGGCCAGCAGCAGCTGGCATCGCGACATCGGCAAGAAAGTAACCTTGCCGGCCGAATACGTCGGCCACGTCATGGTGTTCCGCACGTTCGATCGCGTCAGCTACGGCCTGGTGATGGACGGCCTGCGCCCGGTGCAGAAGGGTAACCAGCTGCGCATGCCGGACTGACTCCGGCACGAGCGCGGGTTTTTCCTACACCACGGCGCGGCCATCACCGCGCCGTTTTTGTTTGTGCTCTGTTCGTAAACTGCAGGGCATGAACGACACTGATGAATGGCGCGCATGGATGATCGCACTGCGCACGCCCGGCCTGGGCCCCAGCGGCCTGCGCGAACGGTTGGCCGCCGCCGGCGGGGATATTGGCGTGGTGCTGGCGAATCTGCGGCAGCAACCGTCCCTTGGCGAGCCGGCGCGAGCGTGGCTGCAGCGGCCCGACGAGGCGCGGATCGCCGCCGATATGGCATGGCTCGCCCAGCCAGCGCATCGCCTGTTGCGCTGCACCGACGCCGATTTCCCGCCGCAGCTTGAGCACATCCCGCAGCCGCCGGCAGCACTTTTCGTAGTCGGTGATGCGAGCCTGCTGCTGTATCCGCAGGTGGCGATGGTCGGCGCCCGCCGCGCCAGCACCGGAGGTTTGGCGCATGCGCGCGCGTTCGCACTGGCGCTGGCTCAGGCGGGCTTCGCCATTACCAGCGGCATGGCCGACGGCATCGACGGCGCAGCGCATCTGGCGGCGCTGGATAGCGGCGCACGCACGCTGGCCGTGATCGGCACCGGACCGGATCGCGTCTACCCGCGCAAACACCATGCGCTGGCCAGGCGCATTGCCGAGCATGGCGCGCTGATCAGCGAATTTCCGCCCGGTACCGCGGCGCGCGCCGATCACTTTCCCCGCCGCAACCGGCTGATTGCGGGCCTGTCGCTGGGCACCCTGGTGGTCGAGGCGGGCTTGCAATCGGGCTCGCTGATCACCGCGCGGCTGGCCGCCGAACAGGGCCGCGACGTGTTCGCCTTGCCGGGCTCGATCCACAACCCGCTGGCGCACGGATGCCACCGCCTGATCCGCGATGGCGCCCGGCTGGTGGAGACCGCCGCCGAGATTATCGAGACATTGGCGCCCGCAGCGCGCATGCTTGGCGCCGATCTGGCCAGTCGACTGGCGGCAAACGGCAGTGAAGCCGGCGAGGAAGGCCTCGTCCAGACCGGCACCGATGCACCTCTGGATGCGCATTTCCACGTCGGCAAGGATGTCGAATATGGTCGCCTTTGGGCCGAACTTGGCCACGAGCCGGCGACGTTGGACGAACTTGTGCAGCGAACTGGACAATCCGCAGCCGCGCTGTCATCAATGCTGCTGATGCTGGAGCTGGAAGCGAAAGTGGAGACCTTGCCAGGCAATCGCTACCAGCGTCTGGCGGACTCGACGGCCAGCGGCTGATCCTTTTCACCGCGCCGTTTGCGGCCGTTTCGACCAAGCCCGGGCTTGACAGGCCCGGCTCCGGCGTGTTTTCAACTATATATGTGCGCGGTGCCGCAAGCGCCGCAGATCCTTTCGTGGAAACTCAAGCTTCATGGCAAAAAATCTGCTCATCGTCGAATCGCCGGCCAAGGCCAAGACGATCAACAAGTACCTTGGCAAGGACTTCCACGTGCTGGCCTCCTACGGCCACGTGCGCGATCTGCGCCCGAAAGAGGGCGCGGTCGATCCCGAGCATGGCTTTGCCATGGCCTATGAGGTGATCGAGCGCAACGAGAAACACGTCGATGCAATCGCCAAGGCGGCCAAGGCGGCCGACGACATTTATCTCGCGACCGACTTGGATCGCGAAGGCGAAGCGATCTCCTGGCACATCAGCGAGATCCTGAAGGAGCGCGGGCTGGTCGAAGGCAAGCGCATGCATCGCGTGGTGTTCTCCGAGATCACGCCCAAGGCGATCAAGGCGGCGGTGGCCAACCCGAGGCAGCTTTCGCACGATCTGGTCGACGCGCAGCAGGCGCGCCGCGCGCTGGATTATCTGGTCGGCTTCAACCTGTCGCCGGTGCTGTGGCGCAAGGTGCAGCGCGGTCTTTCGGCCGGCCGCGTGCAGTCGCCGGCCTTGCGCATG
>CBAAAD010000211.1:4048-5694 GCA_964658785.1 uncultured Methylobacterium sp. | reverse complement strand
AGGGATGAAACGGGAAGCCGGTGCGTGGTGCGGATGCACTGCAAGGCCGGCGCTGCCCCCGCAACGGTAAGCGAGTCAACGAACGACGGATGCCACTGTGCTTGCACGGGAAGGCGTCGTTCGGAGCAGGCGATTCATACGTCTGCCGCTCGTCAGCCCGGAGACCGGCCTGGACGTTATCTGGTGGCTCGCGGTGGGCGAGGCTGAACCACGTGCCGTGGCGACCCCGACTTGTGCGTGTCGCGCACGCCCGTTGTTCCGTCTTTTCCTGTCGACAGCTGTCAGCCCATCGAACGTTTGGGCCGCGCGCGGGTGCGCGGCCGGGGAATGACATTGAAAAAGACTGTACTGGCAGCCTCGCTGTTGAGCTGCATGATGGCCGCCCACGCGGCCGACCAGGGCGCGGCCGACGCGAGCAACGCCAGTTCGCTCGATCCGGTGATCGTCACCGCTACGCGCACGCCGATCAACGTCGACCAATCGCTGTCGTCGGTCACCGTGATTACGCATGCCGACATCGAGCGGCTGCAGCCGGTGTCGGTGATTGACCTGTTGAATGGCCTGCCGGGCGTGACGTTTGCGCAGTCCGGTGGCATTGGCCAGCAGTCGTCGCTGTTTCTGCGCGGCACCAACTCTACCCATACGCTGGTCTTGATCGATGGCGTGCGGATCGGTTCGATCACCGCCGGGCTGCCCGCATTTGAACAGATTCCGGTGGAGCAGATCGATCGCATCGAAATCGTGCGCGGTCCGCGTTCGAGCCTCTACGGCGCCGACGCGATCGGCGGCGTGATCCAGATTTTCACCAAGCACGGCAACCCTGGCGGTGGCATTACGCCCTCACTGAGTGTGACCACGGGCAGCAACGGCTTCGTCAATTCACAGGTCGGCCTGTCTGGCGGCGATGCGCACGCCTGGTACAACGTCAGCCTGGGCGGCGAGTACACCAGCGGTATTCCCGCCTGTCGGCTGGGCGCCGCGGAAGCCGGGGCCGGCTGCTTTGTCGACGACCCGCGCGATGACGCCTACCGCAACTGGAACGGTTCGGCCAACGCCGGCTATCGCTGGGACAACGGCACCGAGCTCGCTTTCGACTGGCTGCGCAGCAAGAGCAACGTCGAATACGCCGGCAGTCCGTATGGCGGCAACGACGCCGTCAACGAGCAGCACGTCGCGGGGGCGCGGCTGACGTTCTCACCGCTGGATATCTGGAAGGTGACGCTGAATGCGGGCCAGAGCCGCGACGATTCGCAGACCTATTACCAGGGCACGTACTTCGGCGATTACTACCCGCGCACGCCGACCGGTTACGCCGATTCGCGCCGCAACCAGTTTTCCTGGCAGAACGACATCACGCTCGGCAGCGGTCAGCTGCTGACGGTGGGCGCGGACTATCAGCAGGAGCACATCACCAGCGACACCGGTTATCTGGACAGCACCCGCGGCGATGCGGGCACGTATGCGCAATACCAGGGCACCTTCGGCCAGAATGAAGTGCAGCTTTCGGCGCGGCATGACCACAACGACCAGTTCGGCAATCACAACACCGGCGCGGCCGCGTGGGGCTACAACTTTGCGGACGGCCTCAAGCTCACCGCCAGCTATGGCAGCGCCTTCCATGCGCCGACCTTCAACGATCTCTACTA
>CBAAAD010000211.1:0-3948 GCA_964658785.1 uncultured Methylobacterium sp. | reverse complement strand
GTGCAGACCTATCTCACCGCGATGCAGCCAATCGAGGACGACAGCGGTCCGAACAGCGGCAACCTGCTGCCGCGACGGCCGAAGCAGACCGCGCGCGTGGAACTGGACAAGAGCTATGGCGACTTCTCCATCGGCGGCACCTTCAACGCCGACGGCAAGCGCTACGACGACGCGGCCAACCTGCATCGCCTCGGCGGCTATACCACTACGGACCTGCGCGCCAGCTACGCATTTGCGCCAAGCTGGAAGGTCGAGGCGCGGCTGGCGAATATTTTCGATCGCAATTACGAAACGGCGTATTACTTCAACCAGCCCGGCCGTACCTGGTACCTGACGCTGCGCTACAGCCCGGCAAGTCTCTAGTCACTACGCATGTGCCGCCAGCACGGAGGCTGGCGGAGTGGCACTCCAGGGACGGGAGCGGAGGCAAGACGAACACGGACGTTCACCCCTGCCTTTCGACAGGGTGAGGACTTAAGGCACATACGTTCGTTCCTGCCAACAGGCATAAAGTCGGCATGATCGAAACGCACGCCACTGCCGCATGCCCTTGCTCCAACGCGACGGTGCTCGTCCGCTTCGGCTCGCCGCTATGCTTGCAGGCCACGGAAGCGCCATGAATATTTTTGCCCCCATGATCCGCCGCCCCGCCGGCACCTCGCTGCTGGCGATCGGCCTGCTGCTGGCCGGTGTATGTGCCTATTTTCTGCTGGGTGTCGCCGCGCTGCCGTCGTTCGAGCTGCCTGTCGTTTTCGTTTCGGCGGCCCAACCCGGTGCGAGTGCGCAGACCATGGCAAGCACCGTACTGGCGCCGCTGGAGCGGCATCTGGGCCAGATCCCCGGCATCGACGAAATGTACGGCAATGCCACCGAGGGTTCAGCGACCGTGGTCGTGCGCTTTCATTTCGGGCGAGACACTGACAAGGCCGCGCGCGACGTGCAGGCGGCGATAAACGCGGCGCAGTCTGATCTGCCGGTGCTGCCGAGTCCGCCGCAGTACTTCAAGGCCGACACGGCATCGATCCCGATTTTGCTGGTGACGCTGAAATCCGACGGCCTGCCGATCGACAAGCTGTACGACCTCACCGACACCTTGCTGCAGCCGGCGATGGCACAGATTCCCGGTGTGGCTCAGGTGCAGGTGTTCGGCGGCACGCCGCACGCGGTCCGCATCGATCTGGACATGCATGCGCTGGCCGCCAAAAACCTCACGGCCAACGACATCAGCAACGTGCTGATAGCGGCCAACGTTTCTTCGCCGCAGGGCGTGCTGTCGGACGGCCACACGCAGATGACCGTCACCGCCAATGACGGCCTGCAGACGCCGGCAGACTTCGCCAAGCTGCTGATCTCCGACAGCAACGGCGTGCCGGTGCGCATGTCCGATGTCGCTAGGGTTTACAGCGGCGAGCAGGACAAATACCAGGGCGCGTGGTTCAACGGCAGCAAGACCGTCGCGATGCAGATTAACAAGCGCCCGGAAGCCAACGCGGTGGCGACGGTGGAAGCCATACGCGCCAAGCTGCCACAGCTGCGCGCGTCGTTGCCGGCCAATATCACCATTACGCCGATCTTCGATCTGACCCAGACCACCAAGTCGGCATTGCATGAGGTGGAGGTCGCGCTGGCCATCAGCATTGTGCTGGTGATGCTGGTGATGCTTGTGTTTTTGCGCCGCCTGCGGCCAACGCTGATCGCCACGCTGAGCGTGCCGCTGTCCCTGGCCGGCGCGTTCGTGGTTATGTGGATACTTGGCTACACGCTGAACACCCTGTCGCTGGTGGCGCTCGTGCTGTGCATCGGCTTCGTGGTGGACGACGCGATTGTGGTGATCGAGAACATCGTGCGGCACATGGAGCACGGTGAAGAACCGCTGCAGGCCTCGCTGGTCGGCGTCAGCGAAATCGGTTTCACAGTGATATCAATCACGCTGTCGCTGATCGCCGTGTTTGCGCCGCTGCTGTTCGGCAACAATATTCTGGTGCTGCTGCTGCGCGAGTTTTCCGTCACGCTTACCGCCGCCGTGGTGATCTCCGCGCTGGTCTCGCTGACGCTCACGCCCGCGCTGTGCGGCCTGCTGCTGAAGCAGGATGCGCAAGGCGTCGTGCGCGAACAATCGCGTATCGAGTTGGCGATGGAGCGCTTCGACCGCAACCTGCATCATCGCTACGAGCGTGCGCTGGACTGGGCCATGCGCCATCGCCGGCTGATGCGCTGGCAGCCGCTGCTGCTGCTTTTTCTCACCGGATTTCTCGCCTACGCCGTGGTGAAGACGGCTGGCGGTACCTTCATGCCGGACGAGGATACTGGTCAGCTGCAGGTCGATCTGACAGCAGATACCAATATTTCGCCCACGCTGCTGACCGAACGCGTCAAGCACGCCGCCACCATCATCCAGGACGAGCCCGATGTGGTGGACATCCTCAGCGTGCTGGGCTCCAACGGTGGCGGCAACGGCGCGGTTGGGAACGGCGGCACCATGTGGGTCGATCTCAAGCCGCGCGGCAGCGGCGTCGGCGAGCGCCACGAAAACATCAAGGTGCTGATCGAGCGTCTCGGCAAGAAACTTGACGCCCTGCCCAACATGCGCGTCGAGGTATCGCCAGTTCAGTTTCTCGGCGGTGGCGGCAGCGGCGACAACGCCGGCCAGTACGAATTCCAGCTGGTCAGCTCCGACGGCGGCGACCTGCAGCCGTGGACGCTGAAAATGGTGCGCCAGCTGCGCACGATGAAGCAGCTGCGCGACGTCAGCAGCAACTTCGATCAGGTCGGCAAGCAGCAGATGATCAACGTCGATCGCGACGCGGCCAGCCGTTTGCAGGTCAGCATGGGCGACATCGATTCGGTCCTGCAGAACTCGTTCGGCCAGCGCCAGGTATCGGTGATCTATTCCGATCTCAACCAGTATCGCGTGGTACTCAACTCCGCCGCGGCCGAATCGATCAGCGCACAATCCCTGCTCAATAGCTATGTGCGCAACACGCAGGGCAACATGATTCCGTTATCTGCGATGGCCAGCATTGCGCCCAGCCTCGCGCCCACGCGCATCCGTCACCACAACCAGATGGAAGTCTCGACCATCAACTACAACCTGGCCAAGGACGTGACCCAGGACAAGGGCATCGCACTGATCAATCAGGCCGCCATCACCGTGCAGCTGCCCGAGGGCATGCGTGTGGATTTCACCGGTGCCAACCAGAGACTGCAACAGGCCGAAAGCAACGGCTATGTGCTCATCGTCGGCGCCATCATCGCGATGTACATCGTGCTTGGCATTCTTTACGAAAGCCTGGGTCATCCGCTCACCATTCTTTCCACGCTGCCCGCGGCCGGCGCCGGTGCGTTCCTCGCGCTGCTGGTGACGCAGACCCAGCTTAGCCTGATGGCGATCATCGCCATCCTGATGCTGATCGGCATCGTGAAAAAGAACGCGATCCTGATGGTCGACTTCGCCCTGGTCGCCGAACGCGAACGGGGTCTGCCTGCGCCAGAGGCGATACGCGAGGCGGCGTTGGTGCGCTTCCGCCCGATCACCATGACGACGCTCGTGGCGATGGGCGCAGCGCTGCCGCTGGCGATCGGTTTCGGCGTGGGCTCGGAGATGCGACAGCCGCTGGGTATCGCGATTGTGGGTGGCTTGCTGGTATCGCAGTTGCTGACGCTGTTGAGTACGCCGGCGATTTATCTCTGGAATCATGATCGGAAGATTCGCAAGGCGTCGCGCATGGAGCGGCGTGCGGCGAAGCGGCGGCTGAAGGCTGTGGGCAAGCCTTCGCAGGCGGCCGGGTAAGGCGTGACGTTTTCTACTCTCCCCAGGCTTGATTGGGGAGCGGGTGGGGTGAGAGGTTGCTGTGTTTTTGTTGTTTCTTACAAGCAGAGCTTTCACCCTCCTTCGGAGCGCGAGCTACTTTCTCTTGCGTGGCCAAGAGAAAGTAGCCAAAGAGAAGG
>CBAAAD010000210.1:0-5696 GCA_964658785.1 uncultured Methylobacterium sp. | reverse complement strand
GACGCTGCAGGCGATTGCCGACCATCTGCAGTCGTACGTGCGCGGCGGCGACCAGCTGGGGCGCTACGGCGGCGAAGAAATCCTGATGGTGCTGCCGGGCATCGGCCACCTCGATGCGGAAAACCGCCTGCTGCAGATTCAGCAGGCGGTGAGTGGCGTTGCACACTCCTGGCATGGCGACCCGTTCCGCGTCACGCTCAGCATTGGCCTGGTATGGGTCGGCCGCGAAACGGTCACCGTCGAGGACGTTATACGTCGCGCTGACTTTGCCCTGTATGCGGCCAAGAGCGAAGGTCGTGACCGGGTCGTCAGCGAGGTGATCGGCGCCTAGTCGATCGGGCACCGGACCTGATGGCTACGCCACTGCGCTGTTACTCCACCAGGCCGTGACTTTCGCTGGTGCCGAGCAATTCGGGCTGCTCGGTGGCGCGCTGCTTGCGGTTGAGCAACGGGTGTACAAACACCGCGGCCAGAATCACCACAACGCCCGCGTAAAACCAGCCATCGAGCTCGCGCTGCTCGTGCAGCAGGACGATCGCCAGCACGATGGCGTATATCGGTTCGAGGTTGGTGATCATCTGCGTGCCGAACGCGCTGATATGGCGCAGCGCGACCAGGGCCAGCGCGAACGGCAACAGGGTGCAGCCAAACGACAATGCCAGCAGCATCCACGTATCGTGCAGGGTTGGCCATATAAACGCCGCGCCGGTGTGCGGAAAAATCGGCGCCATGGCGGTAAGAAACAAGGTTCCCGTGCCCAGTTCGATGCAGGTCACCGTGAGCGGATCGCCATGATCCACCAGCCGCTTGTTGAGCGAGCCAAACAGGGCTACAAACAGCGCCGACAGCACGCCGACCAGAATGCCCAGACGCATGCCGTGCGGCACCCCGCCCACAACCATGGCCACGCCAGGCACCACCACGACACCGATCAGCAGCTCGCGCGGATCAAACTTTCGTTGTGCAACCCATGGTTCGATAAAGGCGAGAAAAACCGGCCCCAGCGCAATGCACGTTGCGCCAACCGACGCGTTGGAAAGCTTGATCGCCGCGTAAAAGCTCACCCAGTGCAGGGACACCAGCACGCCGATGCCGGCGTAGGCCCAGCGCAGCCGCGCCGGCATGGCGATCAGTCCGCGCCACACCTTGGGTAACGCCAGCAAGGCGCCGGAAACCAGCAGCATGCGCCACCACACCAGCGGCAGCGCCGGCAGGGTGATCAGTTTGCCAAGGATGGCGGTAAAGCCCCATAGCACCACGCAGAAGTGGATCTGCAGGCGCGCCCTGCTGGCAGCTTGCATGCTGTCTTTACGTCTTGGGAAAGCCCGCATTCTAGCCGGGTGAGCGCGCGCATGTGGCGGCACTCACCCGACGCGATCAGGCAGGCACAGCATTACTTGCCTTTCTTGACCGGGCTGCTCTTGGTGGCGGCTTCCGTTGCCGGCATCGCGCTGCCCGAGGTACGCAGCTGCTGCAGCACGTCGCGGCAAGTGTTGTTGCTCTTGTCGTCATGATCGGGGGCGATCAGCGCCAGCAGGGCCGCGGCCGGCGCGGCAACCACGCCCAGCGCCACAGCTCCGGCGCCTCGAATGATCAGCGGCACCTTCTGCACGCCCACATCCGGATTTTTCAATGTGCCGCGCGCGTACAGCGGCGTGCGCAGCGAAAAGATGCGGAAGCCCTTGGTCTGCGGTCGCACGTTGAGGTCGAGCTTTTCCGTCGCAAAGTCCACCGTGCCATCCACCTTGATGACGGCGTCATCCGTATCGAAGACGAACAGGTTCATGGTGAACAGGCCATCCTTGGCCGTCATGTCCGAGGCTGCGCAGTTGATCGGCACGGTGCGGTCGCCGAAGAGCTTGCCGATGACGATGTTGCCGACATTGAGGCCGGCTGTCTCCAAAAGCGTCTTGCTGATCGCGCCGTCGTTCATCAACAGCTTCATCTCGCCGTTGGAGCTGCCGAGAAGCGCGGCGACGGAATTGCCGCGCGCGGTGAGGTTGACGTCGCCGTTGATTTCGCCGAACGCGGTCTGCATTGGCGCAAAGGTCGGAAACAGCTGCTTGAGCTTCAGATGCCGCGCGCCGATTTTTATCGTGCCCTGCATCGGCGCCTTGCTGCCATCCAGGCGGATGGTGCTTTGAATGGTGCCGCCGGCCAGGCCAAAGTTCAGCGGCGCCAGCTGAAGTACGCCGTTGTCCAGCACCAGATGCGTATCGAGCGAATTGATGGGCAGCTTGTCGTTCTGCACGATGCGCACGGCGTTGAATGTGACGTCGGCATCCATGGTTTTCCAGCGATCCGTGCTGAACGGCTCGACTGGCAGCAGCTTGTCCGCCGGCTGCACGGTTTTATCGCCGCGCTGCTTTTTCTCCTCGTCCGAACCGCCGCCGATCAGCGGCGCCAGATCGGCAAACTGCAGCAGCTGCGAAGACAGGCTGCCGCTCAGTTTCGGCCGTACGCCGCCGGTCGTATAGAGCAGGCTGCCGCTCGTGTCGGTACCGCCGATATGGCCGTGGAAATTCTCGTAGCTGAAGCGACTGTTGTTCTTGTGCAGCTCCGCTTTCAGGCGGCCTTCGGTCGCGTAAGGTGGCGTGTTGGGCAAGGTCACCCCGGTAATCGCATAAAGCTTGGCCATGCTGGAACCGGATAACCACAGCTTCAGATCCAGCGCGGCCAGATGCGCGGGATCGGTCAGCGTTCCGACCAGCGCAATATGGCTGTCGCCAACATGCACGTCGGCCTGCACGGGGAAGGGCTTGTCGGCCTCCTGCAGCGCCAGTACGGCGCCGATTTTTCCGTCGCCCTTGACCGGTGCGCCCTGGTAGCTGCCGGCAACCTGCCAGGCGAATTGATAGCTGGTTTTTGACGCGGCCGCCGCGGCCTGGGTGTCGGCGGCGCTGTCGGTAGCCGGCGCCTTCTTTGCCGCTTTGGCATTCGTTCCGGTCTGCGCACTGGTCGTGGCGGACTGCTGAGCGACGAGCTGATCGTAAGGGATAGCCTTCTGCAGTGGCGTGACGGCTATCTGCAGTTTGATCCTGCTGGCGGCGTCATCCAGCGACACGTCGCCGCGATCGAAGCCGATGGAGCCCAGCTGCAGGTTCCACGTCGACGGTTGACCATCGCTCTGCGGCAGCGTGAAGTCCCACGTCGCACGCCCCTGCTTGTCGCGCTGCAGATCGATCGTGGGATGCACCAGCTGCAGCGACGGCACGTCGATGTTGTGAGCGATCAACGGCAGCGGCGACAAACGAAAGCGCAGGGCTTCCAGCTGGGCGAACTGCGGCTTTGCCGCCCACGCGGGATTGCCGACGCGAATATCCTTGGCGGTGAACTCCGGCCACGGCACCCACGCATGCCAGCCGCCCTCGGTGGGCTCGCGCCGCCAGTCGACAGTGAGATCACCCTGGATGGCGAATGGACGGCCGATGGCCTGGCTCACCTTGTCGTTGATGAACGGCTTGAGCCGGTTCCAGTCGAAGGTGGCAATAACGATGACCAGCACCACGATCAATGCCAGGAAAATTCCGGCTATCCAGTTCAGCACTTTGCGGCTGCGCTTCATCCACTCATCCCATGTGTTGCCCCGCGACGGCGGGTTTCATCGCGCTTGATAGCGCAGTGGATGGAAAAGTTATGTGTGCAAATACGCAAAGTCCGTACAGAAAATCGGGCGCGATCCGTTGGCCGCCGCAGTTTTCGGCGGGTTGATCGTCAGGCGGCGACGCGCCTGCACCGGCGTCGACCGATGCGGTAGACCGTGGCGGGCGGCAGATTGAACAGGACGCGGCCGATGCGCACCGCTTCCAGATCCAGCTGCTCAAGCAGCCGACGCGGTAATGGACAGCGCGGGCCGTAGGTGAACTGATAAAGCGCACCGTCGGCATGCAGCTGCCGATCGAAGACGCCGCGAATAATCGCGGCAACCTGCTCGGGCGGCATGGACAGCAGCGGCAGGCCGCTGATCACGGCGCTGGCGCGTTCGTCGCCGAACAGTGGCTGGGTATCGCCCAGCTGCGCGGCATCCATGCGCAGCACGCGTGCCTGCGGATAGAGTTGCGTCAGAGCATCGGCAAAGCCGGGATCGGCTTCCACCAGCGCCAGCCGATGAATCGGCAGCCCGCCCGCCAGCAGCGCGCGGGTGAATACACCGGTGCCCGGCCCCAGCTCAATCACCGGACCGTGCTGATGATTCACGTGGCGCGTCATCAGCCGCGCGAGTGACGGTCCCGACGGCGCCACGGCGCCCACGCTGCGAGGCGCTCGCAGCCACGCCCGCCAGAAGCTAAAGGTCTCGCTCAACAGCATCAGGTTTCCCGTTCAACGCGGTGTCACGTGTGCAGGCAAATCCGCAAGCCGCTCAACTTAGCTGATGACGCTGAATAAAATGTTGTGGCGCTGGTCAATGTTTGACCGCCGCAGCGGCAGCGGCGTCGCGCATCGGCACGTCGATACTGCAGACATCGATCTTGCCGGCCGGCACGGTATAGAACGCATCGCGGCGGTTGCGTTTGGCCTCGACCAGCGCGGCGAAGGTCTTGCTGTCGGTGCGCAACACTTCCACGGACGGCCGCTGGGCGGCGGGCAGATCGGCGGCCAGCTGCACGGACTGGATGGCGACCTGCTGCGACGGCTTGTCGTAGAAACCCATGGGACCCGTGCCGCGCGGCAGGCTCGACAGCAGCGGCATGCCATCGAGCACGCGGCCGATCACGGCAAGATTGCGATCGAGCCGGCGCGGCGCCTGGCCGATCACCGCATACAGCGCGCTGCCGTTGCCGGTATCCGCGCCGCTATCGCGGCCTACGCCGACCATGCCGTAGCAGTGTGTCAGCCACTCCTGGCCGCTGGCCGGATCGCGCGCCACCGGAAAGCCTTCGGAAAAACCCACCTCCGGCGCATAAACATCGCCGTCGGGTAATGGGGTCCACGGCAGTTTCGTGTCGATCGGGCGAGTGAATTCTGGCGCGACCGTGGCCCTGGCTTTGCCCAGCGGGTGGATCTTCGATTTGTCGCCGTGGTCATCGCCGGCGGGGTCATCCCACTGCGTGACGAAGTTGTCCTGCACCCGCACGATCGCCAGCCCGTCGAAATAATGCTGGCGGATCAGCGTGCGGATATTCGCCGCGTGCAGCGGCGTGAAATCCGGCGCCAGCTCGATCAGCACGCGGCCGCTGGCCAGCTGCATGACCAGCAGATTTTCCGGATTGGGCTTGCGCCATTCCAGCGGTGTGGACTTGGCCAGCAGCTGCGGTGCGGTCAGCGTCGGTGGGGCTTGGTCTTGCTGGGCCAGCGCGGGCAGGGCGACTAAAGCGCCCGCCAGAACGGCAGTGGAGAGGTGGTGGCGACGGATCATGGCGTTCCCCTTCATGGCTGATCAGCTCAGCGCTCAACGTAGCAGAGCCGGGCCAGCGATTTGACGAAACACGTCCCGGGCATGACTTCAGGCCCATGCACTATTACTAACCAAGCACTACTGTTGACTCACGACTATGCAGCCGTGCAGGTAAGCCCGTGGATGACATCGCCAGTCAGTTGAAGAAGTTTCAGAAGGAGCTTTCCAGTGGCACCGTCTCGCTGGTGCTGCTGGCGGTGCTGAGTCAGTCGCGCCAGCCGATGTACGGCTATCAGATTGCCAAGCGGCTGGAGGAAATTGGCGAGGGCGTGCTGGCGGGCAAGCAGAGCGCGCTGTATCC
>CBAAAD010000209.1:0-5704 GCA_964658785.1 uncultured Methylobacterium sp. | reverse complement strand
AGCCGGAGAGAACAAGCATGCACATCGAGCCGACGCTGATCGAAGGCCGCGTACACGATCTCGGCGACGGTTTCGCCGTGCGCCGCCTGCTGCCCGCGCAGCAGGCGCGTCACGTCGGGCCGCTGGTGTTTTTCGACCATATCGGGCCGGCCAGCTTTGCCGCGGGCAAGGGCATGGACGTGCGCCCGCATCCGCATATCGGGCTGGCCACGGTGACCTGGCTGTTCGAGGGCGCCATCCGCCATCGCGACAGCCTGGGCAGCCTGACCGATATCCGCCCGGGCGAAGTGAACTGGATGACGGCCGGCAAGGGCATCGTGCATTCCGAGCGCACCCCGCCGGACGAGCGGCGCGACGGCCAGACCCTGCACGGCATCCAGATCTGGGTGGCGCTGCCGCAGGCCGATGCCGAGGTCGATCCCGAATTTCACCACCACGAACGCGACCAGCTGCCGCGCATCACTCGCCCGGGCGTCGAGGCCATCCTGATCGCCGGCGATGCCTACGGCGAACGCTCGCCGGTCAAGGTGTTCGCACCGATTTTTCTGCTCGAGGTAAAGCTGGCCGCCGGCACCGAATTCGCGCTGCCGCCGGAGCATGTCGAGCGCGGCATCTATGTGGTCGACGGCAAGGTGCGCTGGGGCGAGCTCGATCTCACGGCCACGCAGATGGCGGTGCAGGCGGGATCATCGTCCCCGCCGCTACTGGCGACTGAGGACAGCCGCCTGATGCTGTTCGGCGGCGCGCCGCTGGACGGCGAACGTCACCTCTGGTGGAACTTCGTCGCCAGCAGCCGCGAGCGCATCGAGCAGGCCAAGACGGACTGGGCCGCCGGGCGCTATGTGCCGGTGCCGGGTGACGAGCAGGAGTTCATTCCGCTGCCGAGTTGATGGGGGCCTATTCGGCCGTCGCGCTGCTTACGCGAGCGCATGCTGCAGCGCTCGTTGCCCGGGCCGTGCGGCCAGTTCATGCTTGCGTGGCCGATCGATCGTGTGGAGTTTCGCCATGACCCGCTTTGCCAGCTTCAGCGAGTTCTATCCGTTTTATCTCAGCGAGCACAGCAACCGGATGTGCCGGCGCATGCATTTCATCGGCAGCAGTCTGGTCGTCGCCATTGCCGTGTTCGCGGTGGTCACCGGACAACTTCGCTGGATGTGGCTGATGCCATTGGCCGGCTACGGTTTCGCCTGGATCGGCCACTACGTGTATCAGAAGAACCAGCCCGCCACGTTCAAGCACCCGGTGTACAGCCTGCAGGGCGACTGGGTGATGTATGGCCACATGCTGCGCGGCAAGCTGCAGTTCTAAGCGCCAGCGGCCTCGTCATTGACGCCGGGGACTGCGATCAGCGGTATTTGTCGTGGCAGCTCTTGCACGCTTCGCCGACGGATTTCACCGCCACAGCCAGGGCGGGGCAGTCGGCCGGCGACGACTGCAGCGCCTGCGAAACGCGCGTCTGCAGCAGATTCGCCGCGTCGGTAAACGGCTGATCGGGAATGCCGAACGTCGGCACGATGTCGGTCGCCGTCGACTGCACGCGTTCCAGATGGTGCCGGATGCCGGCGGCGTCGCACTGTTTGGTCTTCAGCGACTGGCTCAAGGCGTCCATGTGGTAGTTCATGGTCGCCATCACGGCCTTGGGCATCGGGTTGCGTGCCGCCAGCGTGCTCATCACGTTGGCGGTTCCGATGATGCCGATCACCAGTCCAAGCAGAATCATCAAGGCTACGCGCATTGGTTCGTTTCCACGTCGGTCGGGCGAGGTTCCCAGAATAACCTGCCGAGGCGCACTCCATCCAAGCCGCCACGCTAAACTGGCGATTTGACGCAGCACGATTCAGACCATCAGGGCCACTCCAGTGAGAACAGTACCGTCCACCTCGTTATCATCCCGCCGCCGGTCGGCATGAGCGCCGAAACGTTTCCGATAGAGCGCTTCGCCGGCGTCGAACGTCTGTATGGCGTCGGCACGGTTGCGGAGCTTTCCAAGGCGCACGTCTGCGTGATCGGCATTGGCGGCGTGGGTTCGTGGGCGGCCGAGGCGCTGGCACGCAGCGGCGTAGGCAAGCTGACCCTGATCGATGCCGACGAGGTCTGCGTTTCCAACACCAATCGCCAGCTGCATGCGCTGGATGGCGAGTACGGCAAGAGCAAGGTGGGCGTGATCGCCACGCGCGCGCAGGCGATCAATCCGGCCATCCAGCTCGACGGCATCGAGCGCTTCCTTACGCCGTCCACGCTGGACGAGCTGCTCGATCGTGGCTACGACGTGGTGCTCGATGCCTGCGACGCGTTCCGGGTCAAGCTCGAAACCATCGCCTGGTGCCGTCGTCGCAAGCTGCCGATCGTTAGCGTTGGCTCGGCCGGTGGTCGCACCGATTCGACCCAGATCCGCGTGCGCGACCTGTCGCGTACCGAGCACGATGCAATGTTCAGCCTGATTCGAAAAAAGCTCCGCGCCGACTTCAACTTTCCACGCAACCCCGATCGTTACTTCGGCGTTTCGGCCGTCTATTCGCTGCAGAACGTGCAGTATCCGCAGCCCGATGGCACGGTCTCCGGCAATCGGCCGCCTGGCGGCGATCCGCTGAATCTGGCCTGCGGCGGGGGTCTCGGTGCGGCTACGCATGTCACCGGCGCGTTCGCCTTTGCAGCGGTCGGCAAGGTGCTGGAAAAGCTGCTCGAAAAGAAATAATCCTGTGGACGAAGTCGCCTTGCGCGACTTCATTCCGACCGAGCCTCAGCCCATGTGGTGGCCGCCGTTGATGGCCAGATTGGCGCCGGTAATCCAGCTGGATTGTTCGCCGCAAAAAAACGCCACGGCGTGGGCGATTTCGTCGGGCCGTCCCAGCCGGCCCATCGGGATCTGCGCGATGATTTTTTCGCGCACATCTTCCGGCACGGCCATGACCATATCGGTGCCCACGTAGCCGGGTGATACCGTATTCACCGTGATGCCGAAACGGGCGTTTTCCTGCGCCAGCGAAATGGTGAAACCGTGCATGCCGGCCTTGGCCGCCGCGTAGTTGGCCTGGCCGTACTGGCCTTTCTTGCCGTTGATCGAGCTGATCTGCACGATTCGTCCCCACTTGCGCTGGCGCATGCCCTCGATGACCGGGCGGGTGACGTTGAAGCAGGCGTTGAGGTTGGTATTGATCACCGCCGTCCACTGCTCGTAGTCCATCTTGTGGAAGGTGGTGTCGCGGGTGATGCCGGCGTTGTTGATCAGAATCTCGACCGGGCCACACTTTTCCTCGACGGCGCGGATCATCGCTTCGCACGCTACGGCGTCGCAGACGTCGCCTGGCACCATGCAGACATCGATGCCTTCGTTTTTCATCGACGCATGCCAGACCTCGGCCTTTTCGGCATTGCGGTAATTGGTCGATACGCGGTGACCCTGTCCGGCCAGATGCCGGACAATCGCGCTGCCAATACCACCGGTACCGCCGGTAACGAAGGCCGTACGTTGCGTCATGAATAATCCTGAGAGCCGATGTCTGCCACAAATAGATGCTGAAGATGTTTGCGTTGATTGGATGGCTAAATGCGTTGTCGCCTGCACGCCATTTGCCCACCCGGATTTATACACTAACCGCCGCCGATGCGAGCGCGACAACCGCATTGAAGGTTTATACCGATTCAGGCAGCGCAGCGGGAGCTGCAGTGCGGCAACGCTGCGGGATCGAATACCGAGAGCGCCTCGTTCAACAGTTGGGCAGGTGTGTTTGCAGCACGCGCGGCGGAAATATCCAGAAACGCCAGCGCGTTGCGCAGCGCCGGCATGGGGTTCGATGGATCGACTGGATGCGCCTGCTCCGACTTGGACAGCTTGCGCCCTTCGGCATCCAGCGCCAGCGGCAGATGCCAGTAGGCGGGCGTGGGCAAACCAAGGCACTGCTGCAGCCAGATCTGCCGGGGCGTGGAATCGAGCAGGTCACTGCCACGCACCACGTCGGTAATGCCCTGGAAGGCGTCGTCGACCGCGCAGGCCAGCTGGTAAGCGTAGATGCCCTCGACCCGGCGAATCACGAAGTCGCCCGCTTTCTCGCGCAGGTTGTAACGCTGCGGGCCTTGCAGCGCGTCGTCGAACAGCACGTCGCTGTCGGGCGCGCGCAGCCGCCAGGCGGGCGGTCGCGTGACGTCGGGTGCGGCGATGCACAGGCCATCGCGATGCATGCCGCCCGCGGCCGCCAGATCGCTGCGGCTGCACCAGCACGGAAATATGCGGTCGGCGGCACGAAGTTTTTCAAAGGCTTCGTCGTAGGCCGCCGTGCGCTGCGACTGAAACAGCACCGGCTCGTCGGCGATCAGCCCGAACGCGGGCAGCGCGGCGAGAATGGACTGCGCCGAGCCGCTCACTTCGCGTGGCGGGTCGATGTCTTCCATCCGCAGCAGCCACTGGCCGCCCGCGTGCCGCGCGCACAGCCAGCTGCCCACGGCCGCCACCAGCGAGCCGAAGTGCAGTAATCCGGTCGGCGAGGGAGCGAAGCGGCCGCGATGCGTCATCGGCATAGTGTATTGCAGCGCCTCCGACGACGGCCGCGCATGCGCGAGGAGAACACCGATTCGTCGCATACTGCAGGATGCAACGGTCCGCGTAAAAGTGAGGAGCCATCGCGTGAGAATTCTGCTGTTTGGTGCCACCGGCATGGTCGGGCAGGGCGTGCTTATCGAGTGCCTGCAGGCTTCGGATGTATCGCTGGTGCAAAGCGTTGGCCGCACGGTGCTGGATCAGCAGCATCCAAAACTGCGCGATGTGGTGCACAAGGACCTGCTCGACTACAGCGCGATCGAACCGCAGCTCGAGGGATTCGACGCGTGCTTTTTCTGCCTCGGCGTCACGTCCGCTGGCAAGACCGAGGCGGACTATTCCCATCTCACCTACGACATCACGCTGGCAGCAGCGACAACGCTGGCGCGGCTCAACCCGCAGATGACCTTTGTCTACGTCTCCGGTGCGGGCACGGACAGCACGGAAAAGGGCCGCAGCATGTGGGCGCGGGTCAAGGGGCGTACCGAAAACGCGCTGCTGAAACTGCCGTTCAAGGCGGCCTACATGTTCCGCCCGGGCATCATCCAGCCGCTGCGCGGCGTGCGTTCAAAGACCTCGTCGTACCAGATCTTTTATTCGCTGACCCGTCCGCTGCTGCCGCTGCTGCGTGCGCTCATGCCGTCCACCATTTTGACGACGCAGGTGATGGGGCAGGCGATGCTCGCCGTCGCGCGCCATGGCGCATCTAAGCCGGTATTGGAAGCGGCGGATATCAACGCTATTGCCGCAACGGCGAAATAAGGGTAGCGGGTTGTGGTTAGGTCGAGCGCCGGCCCTTCGACTTCGGCACCGCGTGCCTACGCTCAGGGGGAACGGATAGAGGTGGCCGTTACCGGCGAGTTCGTCTTTTCCGCTGGCGTCGCCTCGATTTCCACCGCATGGGCGCTGGGTCGAATCGGCTTGCCGCGCGCGTCGGCCAGGCCGCGGGTGAGCTCGGCGCCCATCAGCACGATGATCGACGAGTAATACACCCAGGTCAGCAGCACCACGAAGGCGCCGGCCGGCCCGTACGCGCCACCCACGTTGCTGTGGCTGATGTACAGGCCGATGCCGAACTTGCCGACAATGAACAAAATGGCCGTAAGCAGGCCGCCACCCAGCGCGTCGCTCCACTCGATCAATGCGTCGGGCAGCACCTTGTACATCGCG
>CBAAAD010000208.1:0-5705 GCA_964658785.1 uncultured Methylobacterium sp. | reverse complement strand
CCTACTATCCGTCGTACGGCTGCGCGCTGCCGTGGCAGACGCCGGCCGAGAGCACGCTGCAAGCTGCACGTGATGTGTCGGGTTCAGCGGAAGCCCAGCCGGTCGTGGAGTCCTCTGATCATCTGCTGCGCGACGCCCTGACGCACGCGTTCGCCGAGCCGACGAGCGGCGTGCCTCGCCATGTCCACGCCATTGTGGTGATGCACGACGGCCAGATCGTGGCGGAACGCTATGCGCCCGGTTTTGGCCCGGATACGCCACTGCTGGCCTATTCGGCGAGCAAGTCGATGGTGAATGCGCTGGTCGGCATCCTGGTGCAGCAGGGAAAAATGGACGTCCATAGCCCGGCGCCGGTACCGGCATGGCGCGATCCGTCGGACCCGCGCCACGCGCTGACCATCGAGCAGCTGATGCGCATGACCTCGGGATTGGCGCTGGCCGAAGACGACAGCGGCTTTGATCCGGTGTCGACCATGCTGTTCCGTCAAGCCGATATGGCCGGCTATGCGGCGCAGGCAAAGTTGATCCATCCGCCCGGCGCCGTGTGGGACTACAGCAGCGGCAATACGCTGATCGTCTGCGGCATCTTGCGCAACACGATCGGCAACGGCGCCGAGGGCATGATTCGTTTTGCCCACAGGCAGCTGTTCGACCCGCTGGGCATGCATCACGTGCTGATGGAATTCGACGGCGCGCAGACGCTGATCGGTTCGACCCGCATCTACGCCTCGGCGCGCGACTGGGCGCGCTTCGGCCAGCTCTATCTCGACGATGGCGTGGCGAACGGGCAGCGCATTCTGCCAGCCGGTTGGGCGGCGTTTTCAGCCCGTCCGACGCTCGATGCACCCTATGGCGCCGGCTTCTGGACCAATGTGGCAGCACCGGAGGACAAGGCGGCGCGCATCGATGGTCTGCCATCGGACGCTTATTTTGCCTCCGGCATGAACGGGCAGCGCATCGTCATCGTACCGTCGAAGCATCTGGTGGTCGTGCGCTTTGGCTCGACCGTCGACCCACCGCGGTTCGATATGCAGGGACTGGTGCGTCTGGTCGCCGACGTATCTGCCGCCATCCGCTAGAGCTTTAAGCGAGCGGGCACTGCCAGCCCGGCAGACGGCTTGGCATCAAGGTTTTCCGCTTGCTGCTGTCGCTCGTATAATGGCGCATGACGCGATACCGCCAGTGGGCCCCATCAGCATGACTGCTGACGAAATACGCGAGCTTCTGGCGCGCAATCCGGAACGTTCCGAGCTGACTCTGCAATGGCTGGCCAATCAGGGCGTGGTTACCGCGCAGGTGATGTTTGGCCGCATGCTGCTCAAGGGTAATGGCACGATCAAAAGTGCGGCGGCGGCGCTCGCCTGGTTCGAACGCGCCGGCAAGAAGGGCCACGCCGAAGGCACCATGATGGTTGGTCGTTGTCTGGAGCATGGGTGGGGTACCGATCCCGATCCGGCCCAGGCGTTTTTTTGCTACGTGTATGCGGCCAAGCTCGGCAACGACTGGGCGCAATACAACGCGGCACGCATGTATCTCGATGGCGATGGTGTAGCGCGAGACGCCGAACGCGCGGCCTACTGGTACGCCAAGGCCGCCGAGCAGGGCCATGCCCGCGCCATGAACCTGCTCGCCCGCTGCTACGAGGAAGGCTGGGGCGTCATGCGCAACACCTTCAAGGCCAACGACTGGTATCGACGCTCGGCCGAGGCCGGCTATTTTCGCGGGCAATACAACTGGGCCATGGCGCTGGTTGCCGAAGGCAGAATCGACGACGCCGCGCAGTGGCTGAAGCGCGCGGCCGAGAAGGCGACGCCGGACGTAAAAGCGGCCATTTTAAGGTACGCGGCGCAGATGGATCATCCGGCGATGCGGGCGATCATTTCTGCGTCAGCTGAGTGATCCTCGCTAGACTTCTATCGAGCTTTGCCAACGGTTCGCGGTGGAGCGGTCTGCGGAATGGACGTCATTCAGAAAGCTAGTAATAAAAAGTTAGGTGTCACCGCGTGCCCTCTGAGCTTGATGCGTCAAACGCTCGGCGATTTCAGGTTCTGCCGCTAGCTGATTGAGTAACATGCCATCGCGGTTTGCCACATGACCGGATAGTACGAAATTCAGGCTTAGCCCGAAGCCGCATAAGCGATCATTGGATTGAATGATGCTCTGAAAATCATGTGCTCGGTAGACGTAGATTTCTGAAAGATTTAATTCATTGAGCGTGGCGCGAGGGTCTATCAAAAGAACGGCATCGGGGATCGCCGGACTTTCGCCCCAAGTCCAGTGGGCTAACTTATTCCGATCTTTCTCATTCGTCTTTGCCAACCTTAAAATTGCATCGAGGACGTTCGCCTCTTGCGACCGAGTTTCAAGTACCTTGGTTGAGGCGGCTTTGATCGCGCTGGTCTTTGCGGACTGCGCCTCTATCGAAAGATAGACGGAGGCCGCTAGTGACTCATTCCCGCCCAGCAACTGGATAAAGAGGCGAAGAAGGAATGCCTCGACGTTGGACCAAGAAGCTATTGCCTCCAGAGCCAGAACAGCAAGATCAGGATGGCGAGATAGAGGTCGGTCTCCCGCATTGCCAATAATAATGCCTGCTTTCGGATTTACTCGGGATAGAGGTTGGGGCATATTCTTGACGCCTACTCAATCGATTAAGGCTTGGCCGTCTGGCCGTCCAATTGATTGAAATGGGTGATGGCGTTGAAGACCAGGCCGTAGCTTCCGATGGTTTCGCCGCGCCAGATCGGGTTGCCGGCGAATAGCAGCACGTTGCCCTTGCCGTAGTGGGCGTCGACCACGGCGGCGCGCTCGGCCATTTCGTCGCCGCCGTCGAGCAGGCCGGCGATCAGCAGTTTGTCGGCGTCGGCGTAGCGCACGATCACCTTCGGCTGCTGGTCGGCGGGAATGGCCAGCGGGTTGTTGCGCAACTGCTCGGCGTTGAGCGGCGTGGGCTGCCACGGCTTGGGATCGGGCAATGTGGGCGGGGCGATCGAGGCACGGCCTTCCGGCGTATCGGTGTCGTGCGGGCCGCCGCGGCCGGTAGGGCGCTGGAAGTCCTTCGCGTTCGGCAGGCCGTCGTCGCCGGTGACCTGGTTGGAGACGGTGAACGATTGGCCGACCGAGCTGTAAAGCGCCAGGTCGTCGCTGGCGTAGCCGAGGGCGATCGGACTCTTGCGGTCGACAAACGTGCCCTGCAGCACGCTGCCGACGACCTTGAGGTTGTGCGTGGGAGTGACGAACACGCCCGGCGCCAGGCCGCTGTCGATGGCGAACTTGGCGGTGTCTTCGGCCGTGACCAGCAGACCGCCCTCGCGCACAAACTGCTTCAGGTTTTCAAGACCCTTGGCACTTAGCCCGGGACGGATGTCGTCGGTGGAATCGATCTTGCCGAGGTTCGGCGTGAGCCTGGTGGTTTTCCACGGCATCGGATTGCCCCACATCGGCAGGCCGTCGACGATTTGCTGCGTGCTCACGCCGCCGATCGGGCCGAACAGGATCACGTCGTACTTGGCATGCAGGTCGCCGCCGCGCGCCACGTCCTGTGTGCTGATGTAGGTATACGGCACATGCAGCTTGTCCAGCGCCATGCGCCACCAGCCCTCGGTCTGCGTATCGAGCCAGGTGTGCATCAGCGCGATGCGCGGCAGTTTAGCCGCGGGCACGTCGATCGCGGCCAGGCCTTGCGGTGGCGTAATGGTGTCGCTGACGGCGCTCATCGGCGCCTTGAGAATGGCGTTATCCGTCACGCGCACGACCTGCACGTTGAACAGGTCGCCCATCGACCAGGCGGTGTCGTCGTAGGGATGCTGCTGCGGATCTTTCGGCGACCAGTACTGCCGGTCGAGCAGGGCATCGGCGATGCGCGAGTAGGGCTGATCCATGCGCACCACGTAGCTGCCGGCGGCAAAGGTTTTCGACGTGGCTTTGGCCTTCGGATCGTCGCCCTGCTTGGGCAGCGTCACCGTGACAGGCGACGTGGTCCGGCTCAACTCCACGTGCTGCAGCTGCATCACATGCAGCAGCTGCGCCTGCGAACCGGTGCGCGTTTCATCGGCGGGAAAAACATACGCGGCCGGGCCGGATTCCTGCGGCTTTTCGATCGAACGCTTGCCCTTGAGGTAGAAATTTTTCAGGAACAGCGGGCCGTTGTCGGAGAAATAATTCAGCGCCGTGAGCAGGCCGGTCTGTTCGTAGTTGTTGTTGTCGCGCTGCGACCACATGACCTCCGGCAGCGGCGGGTTCGGCCGGTACCAGGTGCGTGCATACTCCTTGGGGCTGAGCGTGCGCTTGACCGTGTCAGCGCCGCCGTTGCCGAAGGTTTCGTACAGGCGGCTGACGCCGTTATGCATGGCGGCGATAAACATCAGGTAGCCCGGGCTCCAGGTATCGAAGTCGCCGTGGGTGAACACGCCGGGCATACCGAGCTTGGTCAGTTCCTGCACGTTGTTCCAGCCCAGCTGCTGCCACTCGCCGGTGAGGATGGGATCGATCCAGGCGTTGTACGGGCCGTCGCCGACGGTGTTGTCGTAAAGGAAGGGCACCGACTCGTGCAGATCGTGCAGCACCTGCGCGTGCCAGCCGATATAAGTGTCCGCGATGTTGCGCGTGAGGTTCAGCGTCATGCCCATCGCGTCGCGGTTGTTGTCGTGCGCGACGTAGTGGCCCCAGTACATCAGCGGCGAATAGTTCTGCCCCGGATGCGCCAGGTGCCAGTTGTACAGATCGACCATGCGGTCGCGGCCGTCGACCTCGACCACCGGCGTGATCAGCGTGATGACGTGCGAGCGGATGTGTTTGATGTACGGCGAGTCGTCCACGGCCAGGCGATAGGCCAGCTCCATCAGCGCCGTGGGCGCGCCGGTTTCGGTGGAGTGGATGGTGCCGGTGATGTAGTAGACCGGCGTGGACTGCGCGACCAGCTGGTCGGCCGTGTCGTCGTTCATGCCGATGCAGCGCGGGTCGGCCAGCTTGGCCAGGCGCGCCTTGTTGGCGTCCAGATCGGCGAGCACGCTTTCGTCAGCGATCGCCGCCGCGATCATCTCGCGGCCTTCCTCGGTCTTGCCGATGGTGAATACCTTCACCCGCGGGCTGGCGGCCGCCAGTGCGCGAAAGTAGCGATACACGTCGGCCGAGTAGGGCAGGTAGTTCGGTGCACCCGAGATATGACCAAGCACCTTGTCCGGTGTCGGCACGGTCGAGGAGGCCGGCAGATAGTCGGTCAGTGGCGAGTTGAACGACGGATCGGTGGTGAACTTCAGGATCTGATCGGTATACCCCTGATCGATCGGCTGGCCGGGATCGCGTGCATAGGCCCTGGCATCGGCCGGGTCGGTGGTCGCCGTCGCAGCGCCCACGCCTAGCGCCAACAGCGCGGTCAACGAAAGCCGAATGGATACGCGCATGCTGATTCCCCTGGTTTGGCCCCGTGATCTATCGATACACTTTGCCAGAACGCAGGGGAATCGGTGTAGCCCATCAGTTGGGTGGTGTTTCCATCGGCATTTGCTTTTCGTGGAAAAACAGCCACTATTTGTCCAGCATCGCCGTCAGCTGATCGAGCTGCGTGCGGTAGCCGTCGATAACCTTGGCGGTTAGCACGGCGTACTGGTTGGCCTCGTCCCAGCGTCGTGCCTCCAGCGCCTCGCGTACCCCGGGCAGGGTTTTGACGCCGTAGCCGGTCAGCATGCCGGGCGCGTAGATCATGT
>CBAAAD010000207.1:0-5715 GCA_964658785.1 uncultured Methylobacterium sp. | reverse complement strand
AAGCTCACGACAAGAATCGAGTTGGCGGTAGCCACGCCCATGCACATGATGGCGCCGGTAAGGGCGGGGACCGACAGTGTGGTGTGGCTGACAAATAGCATCCACACGATCCCGGCCAGCGCGGCGGGCAGGGCGGTGATGATCACGAACGGATCGAGCCACGACTGGAAGTTGACCACGATCAGCAGGTAAATCATCACCACCGCGCCGAGCAGGCCGAACAGCAGGCCGCTGAAGGCTTCATTCATCGTGCCGACCTGGCCGCGCAGGGTCACCAGGGTGCCTTTGGGACGCGTCTTGGCGAACTGCGCCAGCACCTTGTTGACGTCGGTGCTGACCGCGCCGAGGTCACGATCCTGTACGGCGGCGTAGATATCGAACGACGGCAGAATGTTGTAGTGCGAGACCACTGCCGCGCTGGGCTCGCGCGTAAAGGTAGCTATACCGCCGAGCATCTGGCTGGCCTTGTCGCTGGACGACGTCACCGGCAGCCGGGCCAGATCAGCCATCGAATCCATCTTGTATTGCGGCGTCGCCGCGACGATGGCGTATGACACGCCGTTCTTCGGATTGAGCCAGAACGCCGGCGCTACCTGGCTGCTGCCGGCCAGCGAGGCGACCATGCTGTTGGTGACGTCGCGCTCGTTGATGCCCAGCGCATCGGCGCGGGTGCGATCGACGTGCACGTTCAACTGCGGATAGCTGGTGCTTTGCTGCAGGCGCACGTCGGCGATGCCGGGAACCGCGCGCAGCTTCTTCATGATCTGCATCGCGTAGGCCTGGTTTTCATCGCTGTTGCGGCCAGTGATCGACACATCCAGCGGCGCGGGTGCACCGAAATTCAGGATCTGGCTGGTCATGTCGGCCGGCAGAAACGCGAACTGGGTGCCGGGGAAAAGCTCGGGCAGCTTTTCGCGCAGCTGCTTGACGAAGTCGGCTGTCGGCCCATGGCCTTCCTTCAGGGCAATCTGGATGTCGCCATCCTCCGGCCCGATCGTGCCGGTATTGCTGTAGACCAGGTTGACGCTGCTGAGCGGCAGGCCGATGTTGTCGATCACGGTTTCGAGCTGATCGGCCGGAATGATCTTGCGGATCGCCTGTTCGATGTGATCGAACTCGGCAGCGGTTTCTTCCACACGCGTGCCCATCGGTGCACGAACGTGCAGTGCGATGGCGCCAGCGTCGACATCCGGGAAAAAGTCGCGGCCCAGGAAGGGGACCAGTGCGAAAGAGATCAATACGAAACCGAGAAAACCAAGAATGAATACCCGACGGTGAGCCAGGGCCGCACCCAGCAGTGCGTAGTAGCCGTCGCGAATCTTGGTAAAGCGGTGTTCGAAGGCGAGCTGGAACGCGATCGCCTTGCGCACCACCACGTTCCGGTGCGCGTGGTGCTGATCACCTTCGTGATGGTTGATGTAGCCGTCTTCCGGATGATCGCCGCCGCCGGCTTCGGTGACGTGCGGCTTGAGCAGAAACATCGCCATGGTCGGCACCAGCGTGCGCGACAACACGAACGACGAGGCCATCGCGAAGATCACGGCCAGTGCCATTGGCCGGAACAAAAAGCCGGCGATGCCGTCAAGCATGAACATCGGCACGAACACGATGCAGATGCACAGCAGCGAGACGAAGGCCGGCGTGACGATTTGTGCGGCGCCATCGAGGATGGCCGACTTGACGTCCTTGCCCTGCTCCAGGTGCCAGTTGATGTTCTCGATGGTCACCGTGGCATCGTCGACCAGGATACCCACGGCCAGCGCCAGACCGCCCAGCGTCATCACATTCAGCGTCTGCCCTGTCGCAGACAGCAGCGCGATTGCCGACAGGATCGATAGCGGAATCGACACGGCAATGATGACGGTGGAGCGCCAGCTGCCGAGAAAAATCAGAATCATCACCGAGGTCAGCAGCGCCGCAATGATGCCTTCGCGCGCCACCGAGGCAATGGCTTCCTTCACGAAGACGGACTGATCGTTGAGCTGGGAAATTTTCAGCGACGGCGGCATCGTCTCTTCGATCAACGGCATCAGCTTCTTGATGCCGGCAACCACGGCAAGCGTAGAAGCGCTGCCGGTTTTCAGGATCGGCATCAGTACGGCGCGCTTGCCGTCAACGCGTACCAGATTGTTCTGCGGCGGTGAGCCGTCGCGCACGTGGGCAACCTGACCGATGGTGATGGTCGCGCCGTTGACCGTCTTGATCGGCAGGTTGTTGAGCTCTTCGAAAGCCTTCGGGCTGTTGTTTAGCTGCACGTGGTATTCGTAGGTGCCGATCTTGGTCGTGCCGACCGGAATGATCTGGTTCTGCGAGGCCAGTGCGTTGGCCACGTCCTGCGCCGACAGGCCTTTGGCATCGAGCGCCTGCGGGTCCAGATCCATCGTGATCTGGCGCTGCTTGCCGCCATAGGGCGTGGGAATCGCCACGCCGTTGACCGAGACCAGCGTGGGGCGGACCTCGTTCTGTGCGATGTCGCGGATTTTCGACTCGGACAGCGTCTTGCTCGACAGCGCCATCTGCAGCACCGGCACGGTCGAGGCGTTGTAGTTGAGGATGAGCGGCGGCGTGATGCCCGGCGGCATCTGCTTGACCACCGTCTGCGAGATCGACGTCACCTGTGCCGTGGCCGTACGGATGTCCGTGCCAGGCTGGAAGAAGATCTTCACCACGCCCGCGCCGGGCAGCGACTGCGACTCGATATGCTCGATGTTGTTGACCGAGGTGGTCAGCGAGCGCTCGTAATAATAAATCACGCGACCGGACATCTGATCCGGCGGCAGGCCGTTGTAGGTCCACACCACGCTGATCACCGGAATGCCGATGTTCGGAAAGATATCGGTCGGCGTGCGCAGTGCTGCCAAGGGACCGGCAATCAGAATCACCAGCGCAAGCACTACAAAGGTATAGGGCCGCGAAAGGGCTAAGCGGACGAGACCGAGCATGGATAGTTCCAGTAGGCAGTTGGTTCGCGCACCACCACGGACAGCGCCGAGGTCGTATCAACGATTGCCCGGGATCATCGCAAGCCAGCCTTTGCTAAACCTTTTTGAAAGGCTGTGCAGCCCGCTGGTGCCTGAATGGCCGTCCATTTGAGCGTGCTTCGGCTTGGTCAGGCGTCGGCGCTCGCCATGCGGATACGCACCTGCAGCCCATGCCCAAACGGTGAGGCCAGCAGTTCGATATGCGCTTGATGCAGCTGAATGGCACGTTGCACGATGCTAAGGCCTAGCCCATAACCGCGCGATTCGCTTTCCACCTCGCGATGAAAGCGCTCGAATACCGCTTCACGTCGATCGAGCGGGATACCCGGACCGTCGTCGGATATGGCAATGATCACGGCGCCGGCCTCGCGCTGGATGGAGACATCGACCTGGCCGTCCGATTCGGAGTAGCGCAACGCGTTCTCGATCAGGTTGCGGAACATCGCCGTGAGCGCCACCTCATGGCCACTGACCAGGATCTCATCCATGTTCGTGGTGAGACTGAGTTCGATATCCTTTTCAGCAATCAGCGGCGCGAGCTCCTCGATCACCTCGGTGGCCAGCCCGACCAGTTCGATCGGTGCGCGCTGCTCCGAGGCGGCGCCCGATTCGAGCCGGGCCAGCGCCAGAATCTGTTCGATGCGGCGCGCCAGTCGCGCCAGACTGAGCTGCGCGCTTTGCAGCATGGCGTCAACTTCCGCGACGCTGCCGGCGATCTGCGCGCTCTCCAGATGGATCATGGTGGCGGCCAGCGGGGTACGCAGTTCGTGCGCCACGTCGCCGGCGAAACGGTGTTCGCGTTCGATGGTGTCTTCCAGTCGCTCGATTTGCTGGTTCAAGGTCAGCAGCAGCGGCGTGATCTCGCGCGGCGCGTCGTCCACGGCCACTGGCTGTCGGCTGCCGGGTAGTCGGCGGGCCAGATGTTCGGTCAGTCTGTCCAGTGGCCGCAGCCCGCGTCCCACCGCCCAGCTGGCGAGCAATGCAAGCAGCGGCAAGCCGATCACCAGCGGCAGGGTATGTTCCATCACCAGCGAGCGGGTAATCGCCTGCCGGTTGTCGGAACGTTCGCCAATGCGTATTACCAGGCCGGCCTGATTCTTCAGCGTAAAAATGCGCCAGGTTTGATCCTGCAGCTTCAGGTCGCGAAAGCCGCGCTCTGAGAGCAGTGGCGGCGGCAAGCTGGCGAGATTAGCGGTGGCGGCCAGCAGATGGCCATCTGCCGCATAGGCCTGAAACCCGACTTCCGGCTCGAAGTTGCGTTCGTGCACGCGAACCACGACACCGCGCAGCGCGTCGTCGGTCATCAGAATATTCGCGGTGCTGCGTCCCGACAGTGATGACACGTGTGCGATAAGCGTGCCCAGCGTGCGTCCAGCCTGCGCCAGGCGGCCATCCAGCAGATGATCCATCTCGCTGAGCTCGCGCTGGTAGCTCAGCACGCCCAATGGAATCAGCACCCCGACCTGCACGGCGATGATCAGCCAGGTCAGGCGCGTGCGCAGGCTGGCCGTCCTCATGCAACGGGACTCATGCCGGCCGGCTCATTTGGCATCGCGCGGCACCATGTAGCCGATGCCGCGCACGGTGGTGATGACCTCGGCGCTGAGCTTTCGCCGCAGCCAGTGCACCTGCACCTCTATCGCGTTGCGCTCGACCACGGTGTCCAGGCCGTAGACCGAATTTTCAAGTGCGTCGCGGCGCACGATGCGCCCGGCGCGCTCCATCAGGACCTGCAGCAGGGCAAACTCGCGGCGGGTCAGGCTGACTTTCTCACCGCGAAACTCGACTTCGGCGGTGGACAGGTTGAGCCGCATGCCGCCGGCTTCAATCAGGTTGTCGGCCAGGCCCTGCGCGCGGCGCGTCAGCGAGCGAATGCGTGCCGCCAGTTCACCGAGGTGGAAGGGCTTGACCAGAAAATCGTCGGCGCCCAGATCGAGCCCGCGAATGCGCGTATCGATGGCGTCGCGCGCGGTCAGCACCAGGATCGGCGTTTTCACGCCCTGCCGGCGCGCCTCCAGCAGCACGTCCATGCCGTCCTTGCCGGGCAGACCGAGGTCGAGCAGCACCAGATCGGCGGTGGGATCGCGCAGCGCGCTTGCCGCCTCGTTGCCGTCGCGCAGCCAGGTCACCGCATAGGACTGCTGCTCAAGCGCATGGCGGATCGCTTCGCCGAGCTGAATATCGTCTTCCACAAGCAGAATGTGCACGTCGGGCTACCAGAAGTTCAGCTGAGGCGGGCAGGGTATTTCGCCATGGTGCACGGGAATGCTTGTGCAGACCTTTTGGATGACAAGGGTGGGATTACGCGAGGCGGAGCGCTCAGCTCAGGTGCCGCCCGTCGATCGAGTCGTTGTAGGGCAATTTCAAATGCCCGTAGCGGACCACGATGACCGACAGCGCCAGGATGAGCACCGCGCCGGCCGTTCCCAGCAAATCGAGCGCCGGCAGCTGCTGATCGACCATCATGTGCCGCGCCAGCGCCACCATCGCGATATACAGCGGCATGCGCACGGGGAGTTTGCCAGCGTGCCAGTACACCTCGACCATCGAGATCAGCTCGATGTACATGAAAAGCAGCAGCAGGTCGCTGACAGCAGCATGCCCGGCCGAAATCATCTGGCGCACTTCGCCGATGACGGCAAACAGCGTGGCGATCAAGATCACCAGCAGGCCGATGCGTTCGATGACGGAAAACGAGCGTCTGACCAGCGTGCTTTGCATGGTATGTACCGGC
>CBAAAD010000206.1:0-5738 GCA_964658785.1 uncultured Methylobacterium sp. | reverse complement strand
CAGGCATCGAGCATCGCGACCGAGTGATGCATCGCCGCACGCGCAGACAAGCCGTCGGCGATGACAAAGGCAAGCTCGTAGTCACCGCGCGCGGCATCGAGTTCGGCCTCACCGCTGCCCAGTTCGCGGCCCCAGTCAGGTCGCAGGAGATAAGTCTGGCGATCGGTGGCGCGACTACCGACCTCAATGCATTCACGTGGCGTCAGCGCCGCGCGCAGCGCAGACACGTCCAGCGCGGCGTGCACCGCATCGCGCGCCTGGCTCGCCGCGGCCTGAAATTGCAGCAGCTCTTTCGTCGGCAGCGCATCGCCGGTGCGGCCCAGCCCGATGCGCGCGCGGGTGAACTGACGCAGGCGCGCAAACGGATCACGCGCCAGGTCGTCGACCACGCGTCCGTCAACCGCAGGTTCGTCGATGGCACGCTCATCGCTCATATGGCCGGCGTTCCGAGCAGTCGTCGCAGCGGAACGCCACCCGGCTGCGGCGGCGGCAAACGCCCCCGGCTATCGAGCATGCCCATCTGCGCCAGCCAGCGCTCGAACTCCGGCGCGGGCTTCAAACCGCGCGCGTGGCGCAAGCCCAGCACGTCGTGGAACGACAGGCTTTGATAATTCAGCATCACATCGTCCGCGCCCGGCACCGCGATCAGAAAATTGACGCCGGCGTTGGCCAACAGATGCATCAGCACGTCCATATCGTCCTGATCGGCTTCGGCGTGATTGGTGTAGCAGACGTCGACGCCCATCGGCAGGCCAAGCAGCTTGCCGCAGCAGTGATCTTCCAGCCCGGCGCGAATGATTTGCTTGGCGTCGTAGAGATATTCCGGGCCGATAAAGCCGACCACGGTATTGACCAGCAGCGGATCGAACGCGCGCGCCACCGCATAGGCGCGCACCTCCAGCGTCTGCTGATCGACGCCGTGATGCTGGCCCGCCGACAGCGCGCTGCCCTGCCCGGTTTCGAAATACATTGCCTGTTGTCCGACCGTGCCGCGTGCGAGCGAACGCACCGCATCGTGCGCCTCGCGCAGCAGCGCCAGGTTGACGCCGAAGCCGGTATTAGCACCTTCCGTTCCTGCCACCGACTGGAACACCAGATCCAGCGGCGCACCGCGCTCAATCGCCTGTATCGACGTGGTGACATGCGACAGCACGCACGACTGCATCGGAATATCGAAGCGCATGCGCAGATCGTCCAGCAGCTTGAGCAACGTGATGCAGTCGGACAGGCTGTCACCGGCAGGATTGATCCCGATCACCGCGTCGCCCATGCCGAACAGCAGGCCATCCAGCACCGCCGCCGCAATGCCGGCCGGGTCGTCGGTGGGGTGATTGGGCTGCAGCCGACTGGCGAGCGTGCCGGGCAGACCGATGGTGCTGCGAAACGCGGTGACCACGCGGCACTTGGCGGCCACCGCGATCAGGTCGGCATTGCGCATCAGCTTGGAAACGGCCGCCACCATCTCCGGCGTGAGCCCAGGTGCCAGTGCCGTGAGCGCCGCGGCATCGGCCTCATACGACAGCAGCCAGTCGCGAAACTCGCCGACGGTGAAGTGCGCGACGGCGCCGAACGCGGCAGCATCATGCGTATCGACGATCAGCCGCGTCACCTCGTCGCTCTCGTACGGCACCATGGCGCGATCGAGAAACGTTTTCAGCGGCAGGTCGGCCAGCGCAAAGCGGGCGGCGACACGCTCCTCCTCGCTCCCCGCCGCAAGGCCAGCCAGTTCATCGCCCGAGCGACGCGGCGATGCGCGCGCCATCAGTGCGCGCAGGTCGTCAAAGCGATAGTTCGTTGAACCCACGGCCGCGGTATAGGCCATCGACTTGCCCTCTCGCCGGTCGACTCGATACTAGCGGCCGCTTTGTGCATTGCGCAACGACGGATTGCCCTGGGCGGATCGGCCTGAACTGGCGCGATGCCTGCCGGTCAGTCCGGCAAGCGATCCAGCCAGTCGCCCATCTGCTTCATCACCTGGGTGCGCGCCGGCTCCGCATCGTTCATCAGCTCGTGATACAGCGCCGCGAAATGGCGGGTGGTGAGCTGGCCGGTCGACGATGCCGCGGAGGCAAACGCGGAGCTGCCGGAGGGATCGACCAGCTTGTCCGCGCCGGCAACCAGCAGCAGGGTCGGCACGCTGAGCTTGCCCGCATCGGCAATGCTTGCCTCACCGGCGCGGAAGATGAAGTCCGCCAGACGCGGCGTGATCTTGCTGAAGACCAGCGGATCGTTGCGGTAGGCCTCGATAACCGCGGAATCGTGCGATAGGTTGTCGACCTTCAGGCCGTTGCTCAGCGGCAGATTCGGCAGCAGCGTGGCCAGCACGTGGGCCAGCTTGCGCATGCCGGCGCCCGACCAGCTGCGCAATGCCGGCGACGTCAGCAGCATCGCGCCGGGTTTGATCCGGCCATCCAGCACCGTGCGCGCGGCGACCAGACCGCCCATGCTGTGACCGAGCAGAAGCGGCGGCCGGGAGTGCGTCGCCGCATAGGCGTTATAGACGGCGGTCAGATCGGCCAGCAGATCGTCTTCGTGCCTCAGCGCGCCGCGCGGCCCCGGCGTTTCGCCGTGCCCGCGCTGGTCGTAGCTGAGTACGTCGAAACCACGCTTGCGGAACCATGCCGCCACATGGGCGTAGCGACCGCTGTGCTCACCCAGACCGTGCACGATCAGCACCGCGCGTTTGGCGTCAGCCAGCGGCCAGCGGCGAAGGCGCAGCGCCAGCCCGTCGGCCATGCGCTGTTCGTCGATACGTCCGTTGTCCTGTTCGCTGGCCGAAGCCGCGCCTGCTGTTGCCGCTACGTCCATGGTCGAGCCCGATCCCGAATCAGAGATGCCGCATCATGCTACGAGGGGCGCTGCCGACGCCACCGCAACCGGCTATCAAGCACCGATATTTCACCTGGCGCAGGCTATTTTCCCGCGCATTCCGCCTACCGCTTTCAGGAACGTCACATGGGCTGCCTACCCGTACCGCTGTTTTTTCTTATCGGCTTTGGCGTCGGTTATCTGGTCGACGGCCAGCACGGCGCGCTGTGGGGCGCCGGGGTCGGGCTCGTGGTGGGCTTGATCGGCATGGGGATCATGATCAAGGCGATGCGCGGGAGCGACGGACGCTGAAGCTCGCGGCCGGCAGTTCAGCACTGGCCTCGCCCTCGAACGACGTCGCCGAGTGCCCTAGCTGGATCCGGTACTTGCCCGCCGGACGCTGCCAGTTTTTCTGCTGGCCGTCGAAGGCGGCGAGAATCCACGGATCGGCCGTGATTTCTACATGCTGCGTGGCGCGCTTTTTCAAGGTGATGCGACGCCAGCCAGCCAGGCGCCGCGTGTGATTTTCGCCGGGAAGCGTGACGTAGACCTGCGGCACGTCGGTGCCGTCGCGAGAGCCGCGATTGCTGACGTCGAAGGCGACCACCAGCTTGCCGTCCGCCCACTTCGCCTGCAGCTTGTCATAGCCGAAGCGCGTATAGCTCAGCCCGTAGCCGAACGGAAACAGCGGCTCGATATTTTTCTTCTGAAACCAGCGATAGCCGACGTCGGCGCCTTCGATGCGGTAATCGACCGTATCGGCCGGCTGGCCCTGCGGCGGCACGCCGATCGAAGCCAGCCCCGCGCCTTGAATCTGCGGCCGCGGCAGCTGCGACTCGTCCTTCGGCCAGGTCATCGGCAAACGCCCCGATGGCGCTACCTCGCCAAACAGCAGTCGGGTGATCGCTTCGCCGCCGCGCGCACCGGGGTACCACGACTCCAGCACGGCGCCGGTTTGATCGAGCCACGGCATCTTTACCGGACCGTTGTTTTCCAGCACCACGACAGTGTGCGGATTGGCCTTGGCAACGGCCTCAACCAGGGCGTCCTGGTTATCCGGTAGCGTCATGTCGGGCCGATCGAACGACTCCGCATCCCACTGCTCGACGAACACCACGGCCACCTCGGCATGCGCGGCCAGCTGCACGGCTGCCGCCACATCGCGTCCGTCGTTGAACTGGACCTTGCCCGGCACGCGGCGCGCAATCGCCGCGACCGGCGCGGACGGCTGATAGACGCGCGGCCCCGGCCAGCCCTCCGGTGGCAGGCCAGGCACCGCGTTACCGGCCGGCGGATACACCACCGACGAACCGCCGCCGCTGAGCACGCCCTTGTCGGCATGCCCACCAATCACGGCAATCGACTTCAGCGACGGCGACAGCGGCAGCAGATCGCGCTGATTGCGCAAAAGCACTGCGCCCGCCTCTTCCGCCTTCTGCGCAACCGCGCCATCGGCCGAAAAATCGATCGGCGCTGCTTTGGCCGGATGATCGATTACGCCCGCCGCAAACATGCTGCGCAGAATCCGGCGCACCATATCGTCGACGCGCGACTGGGGTACTTCGCCGGAAGCGATGGCCGCCCGCAGGCGCTGATCGAAAAATACCTTCGGGTCGAACACTTCGCCCGCCGATTCCTGATCGAGCCCCGCCAGCGCCGACTTGCCCGCGGTGTGTACCGCGCCCCAATCGGACATCACGTAGCCCGGGTAACGCCAGTCACCCTTCAGCACGGTATTGAGCAGCCAGTCGTTTTCGCAGGCGTAGACGGCGTTGTAGCGGTTGTAGGCACACATCACCGAACCGGGGTGGCCGATGCCGATGGCGATCTCGAACGCCAGCAGGTCGGCATCGCGTGCGGCCGGCTCGTCGATCTGCGAACTCACCGTATTGCGCCCGGTTTCCAGCGCGTTCAGCGCGTAATGCTTGACGGTGGCGATGACCTTTTGATCCTGCACGCCGCGCACGGCGTTGCCCGCGATCGTGCCGGCCAGCAGCGGATCTTCGCCGGCGTATTCGAAATTGCGGCCGTTGCGCGGATCGCGCTCCAGATCGACGCCGCCGACCAGCATGACGTTGAAACCCTTCTTCCGCGCCTCGCTGCCGATCATCGCGCCACCGGCGTAGGCGATCTGCGGATCGAAGCTGGCGGCGGTCGCCAAACCGCTGGGCAGCGATGTAGCGCCGCCGCTCTTGTCCGCCTTGGCCACGCCGAGTCCGGCGTCGGTCTCTTGCAAGGCGGGCAGCCCGAGGCGCGCCAGTGCCGGCACATAGGCGGCCGAGTTCAGCGCGCCGGCAGGCATGGCCCTGCCCTCACTGGGCTGGCCGAAGTCCGCCCGGATCAACCGGAATTTTTCATCCTGGGTCATCGCCTTCAGCACCAGCGTGGCGCGCTGATCGGCTGACAGTGAGGCGTTCATCCATGGCTGTAGAGATGATTCGGCCGAGGCTGTGGCGCAAGTCATCGTTGCTGCGCTGGCGGCCAGCATCCATCCCATCCGCAAGTATTTAGCGCGTGCCAAATTCGTTTCCTTTCTCGTTCAAGTCACCACCAAGCATGCCACGCGCTGTCGGGCGATCGGTGAACACGCATCAAAGATGCAACGTTCAGCGCGCGGGGATCAATCCATCCAGGCCCCACAGCGGCAAGAAAGAAGGGCAACAAAAAACCCGCTCGATGGCGGGTTTTAAGGGCTGCAGTGAGCCATGACGCAATGGAGGCCTAGGTCGGAATCGAACCGGCGTACGCGGCTTTGCAGGCCGCTGCATGACCACTCTGCCACCAGGCCGTTGCGTCTCGCTTTGCCATCATCAGCCTATGCCCATGATCGCAGGTTGCCTCTAAAAAACAAAACCCCGGTGGACCGAGGTTTCGCTGAAACTGGAGCGGGAAACGAGACTCGAACTCGCGACCCCGACCTTGGCAAGGTC
>CBAAAD010000205.1:0-5750 GCA_964658785.1 uncultured Methylobacterium sp. | reverse complement strand
CCGAACGAGTTTCTGCATATTCCCACCGGTAAAAAGGTCACGATGGTGGTGGCCGAGGTCGTTGCCAGGCACTTTCAGGAAGGCGGCAAGGCGTGAGCTTCCCGGCGCGCGCATGAACGCTCAAACAGACTATCTGACCACCAACTGGGCGCATGTGCGCGGCCGGGTCGATCAGGCCTGCCGCGATGCAGGGCGCGATCCGGCCGAGGTCACCATTCTGCCGGTCAGCAAAACCTTCGGGCCCGAACTGATTCGGGCCGCGGTCGCGCTGGGCCTGCATCGCTTCGGCGAAAACAAGGCGCAGGAGGTTCGCGAAAAATCCCCTGTACTGGCCGACTGCGGCATCGACTGGGTGATGATCGGCCATTTACAGACCAACAAGGCCAAGGACGTCGCGCGGCTGGCCAGCGAAGTGCAGTCGCTGGACCGGCTTGAGCTGGCCGAGGCGCTGCACCGCCGCCTGCAGCACGAGGGCCGGACGCTTGATGTGCTGGTGCAGGTCAAGACGTCGGATGAGCCCAGCAAATACGGCCTGCCGCCCGATCAGCTGCCCGCCTTCCTCGATACCTTGCGCGGCTTCGACACCCTGCTTGTACGCGGCTTGATGACGCTGGCGGTGCAGTCCGATGAGGCGGAGCAGGTGCGGCGCTGTTTTCGCGATTTGCGTGAGTTGCGCGATCAGGCGGCCGCGCGTGGTCACGAGCTGCCGAGGCTCTCGATGGGCATGAGTGGTGACTTCGCCCTGGCCATCGCCGAGGGCGCCACGGAGGTACGTATCGGCTCGGCGATTTTCGGCGCGCGGTCGTATACGCCGCCCGTTTAACGTAATTAATCCGTAAATACTTTCCGGTACGGCGCCCCCGATTCGCGCATCAGTATAAAAAAAGCTTTACAAATCATGGCTTTGCCAAATCGTTTGTTGCTACTGCACATTTCTGGAACGACAGGGTTTAGTTAACTTCAATCGAACATATCGGCAGTCGGTTCTTGTTAACTTCACTTATCGATCACGTCGCCGACCACGAAAGCGACGGATTTTATGTTCCAAAAGGGGGATGACCCGAATGCCGACCAAACGATTGACCCTAGCTGCTGCGCTCGTTTCCGTACTTTTGATGTCCGGTCCACTGCAAGCCAGCACTAACGCCTCCAACGATGCTCCGGTCATCGCTTCCGTCACCCCGCAACTCCTCAGCCCGATGTCGGCCCTCAGCCCCGCCGCCATGCTCGCCCAGTCCGCCGCCCCGACCTATGCGTCCATCGCCGGCGTGAACGAAAAGTCCTCTGCTTCCGTCGTCAAGAAGAAAGCCGGCGCCGACGCCGACAGCTCCGACGACCAGAATTCCGCTACCGCCAATCTGCAAAACATTTCCGACGTGCGCAAGGCGCTGATCGGTCTGGCGATGAATCTTCGCGATATCCGATACGTTCGCGGCGGTCGCGACCCTTCGACCGGGTTCGATTGCAGCGGCTTTGTGCGCTACGTGTTTGCCCATGCCATCGGCATGCAGCTGCCGACCAATTC
The DNA here is from genome assembly GCA_964658785.1 of uncultured Methylobacterium sp. Taxonomy (GTDB): domain Bacteria; phylum Pseudomonadota; class Gammaproteobacteria; order Xanthomonadales; family Rhodanobacteraceae; genus Rhodanobacter. The sequence continues at coordinate 4,225 of CBAAAD010000205.1, read as the reverse complement.
GGCATCGCAGTTCCTGTCGGGCCTCAAAGTGGCGCGTGCCGACATGCGGCCGGGTGATCTGGTGTTCTTCCGCACCCATGGCAAGCGCAACATTTCGCACGTTGGCATCTACATTTCCAACGGCCAGTTCATTCATTCCCCGACCACCGGTCAGAGCGTGCAGGTTTCCAGCCTGGACGAGGCCTACTGGGCCAAGCACTTTGCCGGAGCGAAGCGTCCGGAAGCGATGGCGATGGTGGATCATCACGGTTGAGGCATGGGCTTTATCGTGTCGCACGCAAGGCCGCCGCAAGGCGGCTTTTGCTTGAATGCCTGCCGGATTGCGTCGGCTTATGAATGAAGCATCATCGTGCAGGCGTCGGGCCCTAGGAAACACCTTGCATTGGCCAGCCTGGCTCACCACTACTGAGGCCAGCGCGTGGCGATTCGCCCGCGCCGCTACCTGGACCATTTTTCATGCCCACTGATTTGCCTGTCGCCACTCGCAACCTGCTCATCGCCAACGTGGTGGTGTTTGCGCTGCAGTATCTTTTGAACGATTCAACGACTTTTGCGCTGACTCAGCACTTTGCGCTCTGGCCATGGGGGCCGGACGTCAGTGGTCCACTGAGTAATGGTCAGGTGGTGACGGTAGGCTTCGAGCCCTGGCAGCTGGTGACGTACGCCTTCATGCATGGCGGGTTCACCCACATCCTGTTCAACATGTTTGCGCTGTACATGTTCGGCGGCACGATCGAGCGCACGTTCGGCACGCGCAACTTCATCATTTACTACTTCGTGTGTGCGATTGTCGCGGCGCTGGCCCAGCTGGTCGTGGTGCAGTGGTTTACTCACGACTTCTACCCGACGGTAGGCGCGTCGGGAGCGATTTTCGGACTGCTGCTGGCGTTCGGCATGCTGTATCCGCACGAGAAAATGATGCTGATGTTCCTGCCCGTGCCCATGCCCGCATGGCTGTTCGTTACCGGATATGCGGTGATCGAGCTGTTTCTGGGCGTGACCGGGACGCAGGCCGGCGTCGCTCACTTCGCGCATCTGGGCGGCATGGTGGGCGGTTACGCCATGATCCAGTACTGGCGCGGCAAGCTGCCGATCAAGCCGAAGCGGCTGCTGCTGCGCTAGCTGCCCCGATGCCGGTCGGACTTTAACTGGCCCGGCTGCATTTGCGCCTCGACAGCCAAAGCGCGACTGGCTCCTAGCGCAGCACGAGGAAATCCGCGCTAACGATAAAGCGCACCGCATCCAGCCGCAGCCTCGACGGCGGCAGCGCCGCCAGCAGAGCGGTACGTTCGTCGGCTACCGCGGTGATCTCGGTTTCGCTGATGGACGGGTTCACGGCATGTAAGGCCATCAGGCGCGACAGCTCGGCATCCAGCGTGCTCGTCGCCAGCGCAACAGCTTCGCTGATGCTGGTTTGCCCGTAGGCCGCGGCCAGCGTTTCGGCGCGCGCCAGCATGGGCGGCACCAGCTTGTTGAGAAACTTGCGATAGCGGACCACTTCGATCGTGCGCTGCGCGGCCCGGCGCAGAGCCGTTTCGCTGGGCTGGAAATCGACGCGTTCGGCCAGCTTGGTATCCACCGTGACCACGATCGGCAGCGTCGGCAGAAAGCGCTCCGCATCGAGCTTGCGATCGGCCACGCATTCGAGCACGTAGACTGCCTGAAGCAGGGCCGAGCGTGGCGGCAGTTCGTCATCGACCATGAAAGCCGCGTTGCCCTGTTCGCCGGACATCGCCAGATCCATCGCGCCGGCGATCAGCGGGTGATCGAGCCGCAGCAGCGGCAGATCCTCACGTGCCAGCGCCACCTCGCGTGAAAAGGTCACCGACTGCGGGCCTTCGGCAAAGCCGGGCAGGGCGTCGGTGGACAGGTATTGCGGATCGAGCAGCAGCACCTGGCTGCTCAGCTCCTCGGCGTGGATGCCAAAGGCCTCCAGCAGGCGCTGGATGAAACCGTCGCGGCCCGGGTCGCGGTCCTCGCGCGAGAACGCCTGCTGCAGTTCGTCGGCGTGCAGATCGCGGCTGGCGGCCAGTTCCAGCAGATGGTCGCGGCCGGCGCTGATCAGCTCGGCCATCTCCTCGTGGCTGCTGCGCGTTTCGGCCAGCAGCACGTCGAGCTCCTGGTCGCGGTTGTCGTCGCCGCGGGCGTGTTCGTCGGCCAGCTTGGCCAGCGGCTCGCCGTAGCGGCGCAGCAGCTCGCGACCGTCGGCCGGGCTGACCCGGAAGGCATCCACACCCTCGTCGTACCAGCGCGCCAGCACGTGCTGGGCGCTGTCGGCGACCACCAGAATGTGGATCTGGATATCGTGCTGCTGGCCGATGCGGTCGAGTCGACCGATGCGCTGTTCAAGCAGGTCCGGATCCAGCGGCAGATCCCACAGGATCAGATGATGCGCAAACTGGAAATTACGGCCTTCCGAGCCGATCTCCGAACACAGCAGCAGCCGCGCGCCGTCGGGCTGGGCGAAATACGCCGCGTTGCGGTCGCGCTGAATGATCCCCAGGCCTTCGTGGAAGCGCGCCACGCCCACGCCGCTCTTCGTGCGCAGCGCCTCTTCCAGCGCCAGCACCTTGGCCTGGCTGCGGCAGATCAGCAGAAACTTGTCCTGCGGAAATTTTTCCAGCAGCGAGATCAGCGCGTCGATGCGCGGGTCGTTGGCGTAGTTCACCTCCATCAACACCGGCGGCTGCTGGATATCGGCATGGAACTCGGCCAGCAGCGCCTGACGCGTGCTGTCCTCGACCGTATCGGCATCCAGCACATGCCACTCCGGCACGCGATTGGGAAAGCCGCCGATGCCGGCGCGGCGGTTGCGGAACATCGCCCGTCCGGTGCCGTGACGATCGATCAGCGCGGCGAGCAGCTCGCGCGCATGGGCGGGCTTGGTGGCGTCGGCCAGATAGGCGGTCAGCGTCTCGTCGCCATCAAAAGCATTGGCCAGAGTCTGCCGCTGGGCATCGTCCAGTGCCACACCGTCGAGCAGCCGATCGGCGATGGCTGACAGCGCCTGATAGTCGTCGGCTTCGGCCAGATAGCCGTCCAGGTCGTGGTAGCGCTGGGGATCGAGCAGGCGCAGCCGGGCGAAGTGACCGCTGCGGCCAAGCTGCTCGGGCGTGGCGGTGAGCAGGATCACGCCGGGAATCGCGGCGGCGAGTTTCTCCACCATCGCATAGCGCGGGCTCGTCGCGTCCGGTGACCAGGCCAGATGATGCGCCTCGTCCACCACCAGCAGATCCCACGGTGCGGCCAGCAGCTGCGCGGCGTATTTCGGTGAGTTTTCCAGAAAGCCGAAGTCGGCGATCACCAGCTGTTCGTCTTCGAACGGATTGCCGGCATCTTCGGCGTGGTCCTCGCCGGACGACTGCAGCGCCTCGCAGCGCTCCTCGTCGTAGATGGCAAAGCTCAGGTTGAAGCGGCGCAGCAGCTCGACAAACCATTGATAGACCAGCGTATCGGGCAACAGCAGCAGCACGCGCGAGGCGCGACCGGTGGCGAGCTGGCGCGCGATGATCATGCCCGCCTCGATTGTTTTGCCCAGGCCCACCTCATCGGCCAGCAGCACGCGCGGCGGCCGGCGCGCGGATGCGATACCGGCCACGCGCAGCTGATGCGGCACCAGCCCGATGCGCGCCGCGCCAAGGCCCCACGCGGGCGAACGGCGGGCCTCGGCGCGGCGCCGCAGGCCTTCCAGCCGCAGCTCGAACTGCGCGACCGAATCGGTGCGGCCGCCGATCAAGCGGTCATCGGCCTGGCTTACGCTCTGTTCGTCGTCGAGCTGGCCTTCCTCCAGCTCGCGACCTTCACCGCGATAGATCAGCAGCTCATCGCGAACCTCCACGCGCTCCACCAAAAATGCGATGCCCTTGCCGGCAACACGCTGGCCGGCGCGAAATTCAGCACGCAGCAGCGGTGCCGAATCGATGGCATAGGGGCGAAGGATGCCGGCCTTGGCAAACAGCACCTGCACACCGCGTCCTTCCACGCGAAGAACGGTGCCGAGACCCAACTCAGGTTCGGCGGAAGAGATCCAGCGTTGACCAGGAACAAACATTGAACTGCCGTATTGCATCGTGGGCCGGGAATTATCCGCCCACGCGCGCTCGCTGGGAACCGTTCGTGTCGTATAGATCTTTTAAGCGATGACATCGATGCCGGTAATGAAGAGCACTGGGCTCAGGTCTCGGCCCATTGCCGCAGCAGATTGTGATAGATGCCGGTCAGCGTC
>CBAAAD010000204.1:0-5754 GCA_964658785.1 uncultured Methylobacterium sp. | reverse complement strand
TTAACCCTTGAGCCGTTGGTTAACCCTTGAGAAGCGGAACCTATGCCATCTGTCAGGCCGCGATGGCCTCGATCAGCGTCTTGGTAAAGGCCGGGATATCGTCCGGCTTGCGGCTGGTGATGAGGTTGCCATCGTGCACCACTTCGCTGTCCTGCCAGTGGGCGCCGGCGTTCTCCAGATCCGTCTGCAGAGAAGGCCACGACGTGATCTTGCGACCTTTGACCAACTCGGCGTTGATGAGTGTCCACGGCCCGTGACAGATCGCGGCAATCGGCTTGTTGGCGGCACCGAAGGCCTTGATCAGCGCGATGGCCTTCGCGTCCAGCCGGAGCTTGTCCGGGTTGATCACGCCGCCCGGCAGCACCAGCGCGTCGTAATCACTGGCCCGGGCCTGATCCAGCGCCTTATCCACGGTGACCGAGTCGCCCCAGTCCTTCTTGTCCCAGCCTTTGATCTGCTTGGCGCCATCCGGGGCGATGACGTGGACGGTGGCGCCGGCCTCTTCCAGCAGGCGCTTGGGCTCCTGCAATTCGCTCTGTTCGAAGCCGTCGGTAGCGAGTACTGCGATGTGGCGGCCGTTCAAATTCTGCTTGCTCATGACGCTCTCCGTGGGGACGAACGTCTACTGTGATGTCTGGGGCATGCGCGTCGCGTGTCGATACCGTCAGCAGCGCGTGAGCGTTTGCGATGGGTGTTATTACGCGCGCTGCGTTTTCGGCTTCAGCAAGGTGCCGGTGCATTTGGGCGAGCCGCACAGGCATTTCCACAGCTTTTTCAGCCGCGCCGTGTGCGGCACTTCCAGCACGATGCCGTAGTCGTAAGTGAGCTCCTCACCGGGCTTGATGCGTCGAATGGTTTCGATCTTTACCTTGTCGCGGCGCGGATTGCCGCTCGGGCTCTCCTCCACCACCGCGCGGCAGTTGGGCTCGCAGCTGTGGTTGATCCAGCGCGCGCCGTTGCCGTTCTGGTTGGCGTCGATGATGTACTCATCGTTGAGCGTGAACAGGAACGTATGGCCGGTTTCGCCGCCGTCGCCGTAAAGCTCGTCGGCCTCATCGTTGGTCAGCAGCTTGCCCTTGTACTGGATCACCTCCTCGCCCTTGGCCAGCGGTTCCACGGCGAACACGCCGTTGCCGTGAATGGGGGAGCGACGGGCGACGATGCGACGGGTCATGTAAGGCTGCCGGTGAGGTGGAAAGGTCGATGATGCCTGCTGCATCGCGCCATGGGAACCGGTCCGGCGCTTTTCCCGTGCGTCAAAACGTTCGCCGGGCCGTCACCGCACTTTTGCGACTTCCTGCTAATATTCAAACAATCGTTTGAGATGATTTCCATGCATCGACTGCTGCGCGCTTCGCTACTGTTTTTACTGACGGCCGGGCTGGTTGCCTGTGGGCCGCCGAAGAAGAGCGTATTTCCGCCGACCGTAAGCGTGCAGCAGCTAAAGGTCCTGCCGGATGGCGAGTGGCAGCTCACCGTTCGTATCCAGAACAACAGCTACGGCGAAATGGATTTCACCTCGCTGGATGGCCAGCTGCAGATTGCCGACCTGCTGCCGGTGCGGCTGCATGGCACGTTCGAACTGGATATTCCGGCGCTCACGGGTGACGTGACCACGCTGAACATTCTGCCCACTGCACCGATGTCAAAAGCCCTGCAGGCGGTGCACGCGCGAGGCAGCGCCGCCACCCTGGCGTATCGCGTCAGCGGCAGCGCCCGTGCCAAACCCGAACAAGAAAAGCAGGCGCGTGATTTCGACTTCAGCGGCAACGATTCTTTGTCTCCAACGCCCGGCATACCCAATACCTACCGTTGACCGCCTCCACACACATTCAAACCAACTTTCTGCACGACGAACCTTCGACCAAGGAATTCCCATGACCGCTTACAAAGCTCCCCTCGACGACCTGCGCTTCACCCTCTTCGACGTGCTGGACGCCGAGAAAACGTTGACCAGCCTGAGCGGCGGCGAAGCGCACAGCCGCGATCTGTTCGACGCCGTGCTGGAAGAAGCCGGCCGCCTCAGCGAGCAGCTGCTGGCGCCGACCAACTGGCCCGCGGATACCGAAGGCTGCCACTTCGACAAGGCCACCCACACGGTGACCACGCCGAAGGGTTTCAAGGAGGCGTTCAAGCAGTTCGCCGACGGCGGCTGGACCGGCCTGACCAACCCCGAGGCCTACGGCGGCCAGGCGCTGCCTGCCGTGCTGGGCACCGCCACCACCGAAATTTTCCAGTCCGGCAACCTGGCCTGGAGCCTGTACCCGCTGCTGTCCGAGGGGTCGACCCACGCGATGGAAATGCACGGTGAGGAATGGCAGCGCCAGCTGTACATGAAGCCGATCGTCGAGGGCCGCTGGACCGGCACCATGTGCCTGACCGAGCCGCAGGCCGGATCCGATCTGGGCATGATCAAGACCCGCGCCGAACCGGCCGGCAAGTCGGGCGAGCACGACCTGTACAAGATCAGCGGCACCAAGATCTTCATCAGCGCCGGCGAGCACGACCTCACCGAAAACATCGTGCACCTGGTGCTGGCCCGCCTGCCCGACGCGCCGGCCGGCAGCCGCGGCATCTCGATGTTCATCGTGCCCAAGGTGAAGGTCAACGCAGACGGCTCGCTCGGCGAGCGCAACACCGTGACCGCCGGCTCGATCGAGCACAAGATGGGCATCCACGCCTGCTCCACCTGCGTGATGAACTTCGACAATGCGGAAGGCTTCCTGATCGGCAAGCCGCACAAGGGCCTGGCCGCGATGTTCACCATGATGAATGCAGCGCGCCTGTCGGTCGGCGTGCAGGGCCTGGCGCTGGCCGAGCGCGCGCTGCAGAACAGCCTCAACTACGCGCGCGAGCGGTTGCAGTCGCGCGCGCTGTCCGGCGCCAAGTTCCCTGACAAGGTCGCCGACAACCTGCTGGTGCAGCCGGACGTGCGCCGCATGCTGCTGACCCAGCGCGCCTTCGTGGAGGGTTCGCGCGCACTGCTGCTGTACACGGCGCTGCAGACCGACGTCGAAGCGCGCGCCACCGACGAAGCCGCGCGCAAGAAGGCCGGCGAGCTGGTCGCGTTCCTGATTCCGATTGCCAAGGGTGTGGTCACCGAGCTGGCGCAGGAGTGCACCAAGGAAGCGCTGCAGGTGTACGGCGGCCACGGTTTCATCGCCGAGAACGGCATGGAGCAGTTCGTTCGCGATGCCCGCATCATCACCTTGTACGAAGGCACCACCGGCATCCAGGCCGCCGACCTGCTGGGCCGCAAGATTCTCCAGCTGCAGGGCGTGGGCCTGAAGCATTTCCTGGAAGAGATCAGCACGTTCTGCCATGCGCAGAAGGGCAACGAGGCGCTGCGCTCGCTGATCGGCCCGCTTGCCACCTTCACCAAGCAGTGGGGCGAGCTGACCATGAAGCTGGCGCAGAACATCCAGGCCAACCCGGAAGAGCTGGGCGCCGCGGCAAACGACTATCTGTATTACTCTGGCTACGTCGCGATCGCCTACCTGCTGGCCAAGGGCGTGGCCGCGGCCGAAGCCGGCACGCAGTCCGAAGCGTTCAAGCAGGCCAAGCGCGATACCGCGAGCTTCTACTTCGCCCGGCTGCTGCCGCGCTGCCTGATGCATCAGGCGGCGATCGAGGCCGGCATCGCGACGGTGCCTGAAATCGCCTGAGTCGTTTCGATACAAAAAGTGAAAATTGAAAAGAGCCCGGGTTCATGCCCGGGCTTTTTCATGCGCGACGTTCTGCCCGGCTAGATCGCAAAGCTCCCATCACTTGCGGCTGCGACATACGGTTACTCATGCGGCTACTCTAGGGAAGCTATCCAACGGGGAGTCATCATGAAGTCGAGTCGTGCCGTCGTCGCGTGGCGCGGGCTGAGGCCTGCGCTGTTCACCCTGCTGCTCACGATGAGCGGCGCCTTGCTGGCCACGGATCCGCCTGCCGCCAAATACCCGAACTATCCCAGCGAAACGCCGGCCAACTTCAAGCCGGCCACGGACAGCTACGACTACGTGCGGCGCGAGGTGATGATTCCGATGCGCGACGGTGTGAAGCTGCACACGATCATTCTTGTCCCCCGAAGTGCCACAACATCCGGCGCCGCACACGCGGGCATCCTGCTCACCCGCACACCTTACGACGCCAAGGCGCTGACGACGCACGTCCCCAGCGGTCACCTCGGCCCGATGCTGGAGGGCTATGACAACGCCACGGATGTCATCATCGAGGATGGCTATATCCGCGTGGTGCAGGACGTGCGCGGCAAGTACGGCTCGGAGGGCGACTACGTGATGAACCGCCCGGTGCACGGCCCGCAGAACCCCACCCCGATCGACGATGCCACCGACACCTACGACACCATCGACTGGCTGGTGAAGCACGTGCCCGAGTCCAACGGCAAGGTCGGCACGCTGGGCATTTCCTACGACGGCTTCGAGCCGCTGATGGCGCTGGTCAACCCGCACCCGGCGCTGAAGGTGTCGGTGCCGATGAACCCGATGGTCGACGGCTGGATGGGCGACGACTGGTTTCACAACGGTGCGTTCCGCCAGCAGAATCTGAGCTACATCTACGAACAGACCGCCAGCCGCGACAACAGCATCAAGTGGTGGAGCAGCTACCACGACGAGTACGACCTGTTCATGCAGGCCGGCTCGGCCGGCGAGCTGGGCCGCCAGTACGGCATGACCCAGCTGGGCTTCTGGAACAAGGTCCTGGCGCACCCCGCCTATGACGCGTTCTGGAGCGATCAGGCGGTCGACAAGGTGCTCGGCGCACTGCCGCTAAAGGTGCCGGTGATGCTGGTGCACAGCCTGTGGGATCAGGAGGACAGCTACGGCGCGATGGCCGTCTATCGTGCGATCAAGCCCAAGGACAGCAGCGGCCGCATGGTGAAGCTGGTGATGGGTCCATGGCATCACGGCCAGGAGATCGAGGACGCCAGCTCGCTCGGCGCGATCAACTTCGGCAGCGACACCGGCAAGTATTTTCGTGAGCACATCCTGCGTCCGTTTCTCGCGCAGTACTTGAAGGACGGCGCGCCCAAGGCCGATCTCGCCCCGGTCACCGCGTTCGAAACCGGTACCAACGAGTGGCGCCGTCTCGACCGCTGGCCGCTGGCCTGCGAGGGCGAGTGCCCGACGAAAAGCCGGGCGCTGTATCTTGAGCCGGGGCTGAAACTCGGCTTCAGCGCGCCTGCTGCCGGCGCGCCCTACGACGAGTACGTATCCGATCCCGCGCATCCGGTGCCGTTCCGGGCGCGGCCGATTCAGCCGGTTGGCTACGACCCCGGCCAGACCTGGTCGCAGTGGCTGGTCGACGATCAGCGCGAAGCATCAGGCCGCACGGATGTGCTGACCTTCACCGGTGACGTGCTCACCGCGCCGGTGAAAATCAGCGGCGTGCCCGAGGTGCATCTGGCCGCCTCCACCAGCGGCACCGACAGCGACTGGGTGGTCAAGCTGATCGACGTATACCCCGATCAGGTATCCGACCAGCCTGCGCTGGGCAGTTACCAGCTCGCTGTGGCGATGGACATTTTCCGCGGCCGCTATCGGGAAAGCTTTGTCACGCCGAAGGCTCTGGTGGCCAATCAGCCGCTGGCTTATCACTTTGCGCTGCCGCCAACCAACCACGTATTCCTGCCCGGCCATCGCATCATGGTGCAGGTGCAGTCGAGCTGGTTTCCGCTCTACGACCGCAACCCGCAGACCTTCGTGCCGAGCATCTTCGAAGCCAAACCGGCGGACTATCAGAAGG
>CBAAAD010000203.1:0-5762 GCA_964658785.1 uncultured Methylobacterium sp. | reverse complement strand
CAAGCGTTGTGGTGTTGTCCTGCTGCAGCAGCAGTGCCGGCGCCTCGCGGTAAAAACGCATCAGGTCGCGCACCATTCCGATGAAGCGCGGTGACAGCAGATTGCTGCGCTGACAAAAGAGCGTGTCCAGCGTGGCCGCGTTGTATTCCAGGCCGGTGGATTCGTTGTGCAGTGAAAAGCTCATAGTGGTTGGCTGCGACGCCACGCCCAGCTCGTCGAACATGCGCGTCAGCAGCGGATAGTGCGCGGGGTTGTGCACGATGAACCCGGTATCGATCCGATAGTCGCGTCCGTGCAAGGCGATGTCGTGCGTATGCGTATGGCCACCCAGATAATCGCCGGCCTCGAATATCGTGACCTCATGCTGGCGCGACAGCAGCCACGCGGACGCGAGCCCGGAGATGCCTGACCCAATCACGGCAATACGCATGATTTAGCTCTTCGCCTTGGCATGGACCCATGCCGGCACCGACTTCAGGCCGTGCACCAGGCCCAGTGCCGACATCAGCTTCAGCCCGTACCAGGTCATATCGATTTCCCACCAGCGGAAGCCCTGGCGGCTGGAGCCCGGAAAATAATGGTGATTGTTGTGCCAGCCTTCGCCGAAGGTGATCAACGCGAGCCAGAAATTGTTGCGGCTGCTGTCCTTGGTCTCATAGCGGCGCGAACCAAACCGATGGGCCAGCGAGTTGATCGTGACCGTGGCATGGAACAGCACGACAGTTGAGATGAAGAAACCCCAAATCAGCATCTGGCCGCCGCTTGTACCCAACTGCGGCGCCACGTGATGCAACAGCACGCCGAGGAAATACATGGCCACAGCAAGCAGTACCGGCACGAGCGTGTCGTAGCGATCAAGCACGCGCAGCTCGGGGAACTTGGCCAGATCCGGTACGCGCGACAGATCCGTCTGAAAATTACGCGGCGTCAGAAACCAGCCAACGTGGCTCCAGATGAAACCGTAGATGCTCGGCGAATGCGGATCGAGTTCGGTATCGGCGTTGCGATGGTGATTGCGGTGGTGGGCTGCCCACCAAAGCGGCCCGCGCTGCACGCAGGAGGCACCGATCAACGCAAAGATGAACTGCACGGCGCGCGAGGTGCGGAACGTGCGGTGCGAAAAGTAGCGGTGGTAAAAGCCGGTGATGGCGAACATGCGCACGGCATAAAGCGCCGCGGCGACGATCAGGGCGACTGGCGAAAAGCCGACCCAGATAACGGCAATGCAGGCCAGGTGCATCGCGATGAACGGCGTAGCGCGCAGCCAGTCGATGCGGTCCGCGCGCTCGTCATCGGCCGTAACCACGGCCGACGTATCAAACCATGCGCGCAGCTTCCGAACAGCCCACGAGCGCTTGTCGCTCCGTAGCGGGCCAGCGGGTGCCTCAGACTCCATCCCATCGGGGCAGGGCATCGAAACGGATTTGGAGAATGCCATGAAATTCTGCCTGTCTAACAAGTGCTTATAGGTACGAACCGACGAGCCATTCGGATGCATAAAAAGGCCGCGCCATCGACGCCGCTCAGCCGTTGACCTGATGTTTTTTCCACGACTCTGCCGCACTGGAGATGCGACATACCCTTTCCCCTTGGCCGAGCCTACACTGTGGCGGCGTGCGCACGAAATGTCAGGGATCTTTGCTCGCCTGATAGGCCGCCAGAGCGTCCTCGCGGGACTGTGCCAGGTCCACGATCGGCGACGGATATCCGGCACGTTTCGCCCGATCAGGATCTTTCCACGGCTCGTGCAGCAACTCCAGCGGAAAGTCTGCCAGCTCGGGCAGCCAGCGTTTCAGATACACGCCCTGCGGATCGAATTTTTTTGATTGGGTTACCGGATTGAACACGCGGAAATACGGCGCGGCGTCGGCGCCGCAGCCGGCCACCCACTGCCAGCCCAGGGTATTGCTGGCCAGGTCGGCATCAACCAAAGTGTCCCAGAACCAGCGCTCGCCCTCATGCCAGTGCTGGCGCAGATTTTTGGTCAGGAAACTGGCCACGATCATGCGGACGCGGTTGTGCATCCAGCCGGTGTGCCACAGCTCGCGCATGCCGGCGTCGACTAGCGGAATGCCGGTGCGCCCGTGCTCCCAGCGCTGAAGCAGTGCCTTGTCCGGCGCATTCCAGCGAAAGTCCTTGAAGCGCGGATTGAAGTTTTCCGTCGGCGTTTTGGGAAAGTGATAAAGCAGGTGATGGGCAAACTCACGCCAGCCCAGCTCGCGCAGATACGGCTCGATGTCCGGCCGCTTTTTTGCATCGGTGCGTCGGACGTGTTCGGTCAGCTCAAAGTGGATTTGCCGCGGGGAAATTTCGCCGAAATGCAGGTGCGGCGAGAGACGCGAGGTGCCGTGTCGGGCGGGCAGGTCACGCGCGTGGGCGTAGTCGACAACCGCATCGTCGCAGAACAGCTCCAGCAGATGCGCGGCGCCGTGTTCTCCGGGCTGCCAGGTTTCGCCAAAACCCGCATCCCAGGCAATGGTCGGCAGGAGTTTCAGCTCAGACAGCTCAAGCCCGCCGGAAAGTTTTTTCCATCCGCGCAAGACCGGTTCGGGCAGCGGTGAATCCGGCTTGATTTGTGACCGCAGGTTGCGCCAGTACGGCGTAAAAACCCGGTACGGATCGCCTTGCTGTGTGGCTATCTGCCAGGGTTCCACCCATAGCGCAGCATTGTGGCTATGCACCGCGACGTTGTTGGCGCGCAGCGCCGCCTTGATTCGCGTATCTCTGGCGATGGACGCCGGTTCGTACAGGCGGTTCCAGTAGACCGCCTCGGCGCCGCTCTGCTCGATCAGCTCCTGCAGGACCGCCAGGCTTTCGCCGTGGCGAATATGCAGACCGGCGTGATGACTGTGCAGCCGCGTCTGCAGCGAGCTCAGCGAATGATGCAGCCACCAGCGGCTGGCTGCACCGTCGGCCCAGGCGCCATCGGCGTGCGGATCGTCAATGTAGACCGGCAGCACATGCTCGTGCGAATCGCAGGCAGCGGTGAGAGCGGGATTATCCATCAGACGCAGATCGCGCCTAAACAGAACCAGGGCTGTACTCATGCGTAAAACCGGCTGCGCTCAGGCGGACTTGCGGCCGGCTGTCACGTTGATAATGGTCGCCACTCGCGCTACGTGATCATGTGAATCAGGCGAACCGCTGATCGAACCCTTGGCAATCACGGCGCCCGTTGGCTGGCCGGTTGGCGAGCCGCCGAGGGGCTCCACCGACACCGCCAGCAGCGCCTTGGGGCCGAGCTTTGCCAGCAATGCAGGGTCCAGAGCGATGGTGGTGGGCGCATCGGACTTGATCATGGCGACGGAGATCGGCTTGCCGCCCTCCGGAATCAGCCACAGCTCAGGCGCATGCCCACTGGCCAGTGCGGCAGGTGCGGCCGGCACGACGATCATGCGGGCACGGTCCAGGTCCATGGTAGCCGTCCAGCCGGCAACGCCGTTGTCCTGCTGAATGGTGGAAACCATGTAACCGGCACTGGCGGCGACGACAGGTGCCGGCTGGGGACGCGGTACGGCGACCACCACCAGCAGGGCCACGGCGACAGCGGTTGCGCCCATACCGAGCCAGTGCCAGAGCGCCAGATTGTTCCAGAGCCCCGTATTCTTTGCCGGCTGTGCAGTGGTTACCGGCACATCCAGCCGCAGATCATCGCGAATGCGTGCCCATACGTACGGAGCGGGCGTGGCCCAGGCAATCTGCTCGCTCAGCGGCATCAGGCGACGCTGCCACAGCGCGACCGCGGCCGCGGCCTCGTCGGTGGTCTGTACTTCCTGGGCAACGGCCGCGCGCGCGTCTGCGTCGAGCACGCCAAGCACGTACTCGGCATAGCGCAGGTTGTCGTTACCCTCGTCGGCTGGTGTATTCATTGTTCCAGGCACACCCGTAATTGCATCAAGCTGCGGCGGATCCAACTTTTCATGGTTCCGAGCGGCACCTTGCTGCGCGTCGCTAACTCGTTATACGTAGCTCCGGTGAAAAAGGCTTCACGCACCGAGTCACGTTGTTGCGGTTCGAGCGCATCCAGACACTTCTGCAGGCGCCCGTATTCCTGGCTCGTTTCCGCATCGACGGCCGGCGTCGGCTGGTCATCCACGGTCTGTTCGAGTTTTGACGGATCATCCATCAGCTCCTCGCGGTGCTGGCGCAGACGGTCGATGGCCTTGTTACGTGAGAGCGTGATGAGCCAGGTGATGGCGCTGGCCTTGGCGGCATCGAAACCGGCGGCGCGACGCCAAACGGTGGTGTAGGTTTCCTGCAGCACTTCCTCCGCTTCGCTGCGGTCGCGCAACATGCGCAGGCAGACCCCGAAAAGCTTGGACGAAGTGCGTTTGTATAACTCTGCGAATGCTTTCTGGTCGTTGCGTCCGGTTTGTATCAGCAGTCGATTTAGCTCTTCACGTTCAGCGGGGCTGGTGACGCTCATGGTTAAACGATCCTGTATTCATGAAGAATCCGGCGCTCTGACGAGAAATTCCGGCTGCCGGAAGCTGTGCTGGCAGATGTCCCGCTAGCATGAAGCGGCCATGGCCGGCTTGCAAGCCTGCCTGACACTGAAGTCCCGCTCTGCGTCGATTGCGCACAATGGACGCAGAGCGGCGGCCGCGTCGCAGACCTCGAAGCACTCATCCCGGCCCAGCTCGACCAGGACAGTTGTTTTGCGCAGGGCTGGCGCCGATGCACAGTGCCTTCATTACCCGGTGATGTTGCTACCAAAGTAGGTACGGCGCGATAGCTTGTCGCTAGACTTGCGCCGTGGCCGGCGATGGTGCCGCCGCTGGAGATCCCATGTCCGACTGTCATGTTTGAACTGAAAGGTATGCTTTCGCTGCACGCCGGCGACCGGACGGTGGGTGGCCTCAATCGTATCCAGCTGCTGGAGAAAATCGGCGAAACCGGTTCCATCACCTCCGCCGCACGGGCGGTGGGCATGAGCTACAAGGGCGCGTGGGATGCCATCGACGCGATGAACAATCTTTCCGATGAACCGCTGGTCGTGCGGGTTGTCGGCGGCAAGCGCGGTGGCGGTTCGGCATTGACGAGGCGCGCGCACCGACTGATCGATGTATTTAGAACCATGGAGCGAGAACATCAGCGCTTCATGCAACAGCTCGGCGTGCTCAGCGATGCGTCGATCCGTGACATCGAATTAATGAGGCGATTCATGATCAAGACCAGCGCGCGCAATCAGCTGTCCGGCACCGTGATCTCGGTGCAGAAGGGGGCCGTTAACGATGCCATTGAACTGGAAATTCAGGGCGGGCAGCGCATCGTCGCCACGGTGACGAGTAACAGCACCGAAAACCTTGGCCTGGTAGCAGGCAAGTCCGCAGTTGCCTTGATCAAGGCGTCTTCGGTGCTGGTTGGAATCCCCAGTGCGTCGATGAAACTGTCCGCGCGCAACCAGTTGCCCGGTACCGTTTCACAGCTGACGCGCGGCGCGGTCAATGCCGAGGTAACCATCCGGCTCGACGGCGGCGGTGTGATTGTCGCCATCGTCACCAACGGCAGCGCCGATTCGCTAGGCCTGGCCGATGGCCTGGCAGTCATGGCGATCATCAAGGCGTCGAGCATCATTTTGGGCACGACGGACTGACAAACTCGCCGCTGCGAATGTCTCGAACTCAGGCAGCGGCATGGATCGTTGATGAGGCGAGGGGCGAAGGGCGAAGGGCGAAACGTGCGCACAGCGAGCCGTCGCCTTGCTCCGTTCACCCTGAGCGCAGCGGAGTCGAAGGGCAAACGTACGATCGAGCTACACA
>CBAAAD010000202.1:0-5772 GCA_964658785.1 uncultured Methylobacterium sp. | reverse complement strand
GGAATACGGCACCGGCTCCTCGCGCGACTGGGCCGCCAAGGGCACCCTGCTGCTCGGCGTCAAGGCAGTGATCACCGAGAGCTTCGAGCGCATCCACCGCTCGAACCTGGTCGGCATGGGCGTGCTGCCGTGCACCTTCAAGAACGGCGAGAACGCGCAGTCGCTCGGCCTGACCGGCAAGGAAACCTTCGACATCACCGGCCTGGACGACGGCAAGTCAAAGGAAGCCAAGGTGGTCGCAACACGCGAGGACGGCAGCAAGAAGGAGTTCACCGTGCAGGTGATGCTGCTCACCCCGAAAGAGCGCGAGTTCTTCCGCCACGGCGGCATCCTGCAGTACGTGCTGCGCCAGCTGGCGAACAAGAAAGCCGCCTGAGCGAGCCGTGGTCCGACTGACCGCAAAGCATGAAAACAGCCCCGGCACGCCGGGGCTGTTGCATTGCCAGGGTCATCGCCATGGCAAAGTCGAGCTACTGGATCGGCTGCTTCCAGTTCGCCGAGTAACAACGCCACTGGCCGTCGTCCTTTCGCCACGCCGACTCGATGTGATAGACGCCCAGCTGATCGGGAAGCACGTGACCGCCGCTGGTCAGGGTGACGGTGACGGTCGCCACCATCCGGTCGCCGCGATGCTCGATGCTGATCGGCCCGGTGGTCACGCCGATAGGGTCGCCGCGCAGTCCGACCAGCCGCATCATGTTGGCCAGCGTGCGCTTGTCCATATCGCCGGCATTGCCGTCGAAATCGTCCGTAAGCGGCTTGACCACGCCGCCCACATCGCCCGCTTCGGCCGCGTGCGCCACCGCGGCTATCGCTTGACGAACCTGCTCCTCATCCGGCGTGTGTCGGCAGCCTGCAAGCGCCAGCATCGATATGGCGAAACACAGGGCAAAAGCATACGTTCGGGACCATCGCATCATATGAAAATCTCGCTGCAACGCGGCTTGCCGCTCTGCGGGGGCTATGCTCCAATGCGGCAGCGTATGGAGCGCGTCAGACCATCATCGTCGATCCATCGGCAGGCTTAAAGTCGCTATCGATGTAGAACGTCATCGATCCCGTTGTCACCGACCAAGAATTGAGAAACTACGCATGAGCAATGAACGTCCATGGCTGGATCACTACCCGGCCGGCGTGCCCGAGCAGATCAATATCGACGAGTACGCATCCGTCGCTGCAGTGATCGACCAGGCGTTGACCCACTTCGCTGATCGCCCTGCCTTCACCAATTTCGGCAAGACGCTCAGCTATCGCGAAATCGACGAAGCGAGCCGGCAGTTTGCCGGTTATCTCACCGGCGTGCTCAAGCTGGTCAAGGGCGATCGCATCGCCATCATGTTGCCTAATGTGCTGCAGTACCCGATCGCACTTTTCGGCGCGCTGCGTGCCGGCCTCGTGGTGGTCAACACCAACCCGATGTACACCGCGCGCGAGCTGAAGCACCAGCTGGAAGACTCCGGTGCCAAGGCCATTGTGGTGCTGGACAACTTCGCCGCGACGCTGCAGGAAGTGGTCGCGCAGACCCACGTGCAGCACGTCATCACCAGCGGGTTGGGTGATCTACTCGGTGCCAAGGGCATGGTGATCAACTTCGCACTCAAGCACATCAAGAAAATGGTGCCGGCGTTTCATATTCCTCACGCTGTGCTTTTTCATGATGCGCTGACGCAGGGCAAGGCCTACCCGCTGCAGCCGGTGCAGTTGAATCACGACGACATCGCGTTTCTGCAATACACCGGCGGTACCACCGGCGTCGCCAAGGGCGCCATGCTGACCCACGGCAACATGGTGGCCAACATGCTGCAGGCGGGTGCGTGGTTTGCGGCGAAAATCCAGCCGGGCGAAGAGATCATCATCACCGCGCTGCCGCTGTATCACATCTTTGCGCTGACCTGTAATTGCTTCATTTTTCTGCGCTTCGGCGGCCAGAGCATTCTGATCACCAACCCACGCGACATGCCGGCCTTCGTCAAGGAACTTGCCAGCATCAAGTTCACTTCGATCACGGGCGTGAACACGCTGTTCAACGGCCTGCTCAACACGCCCGGCTTCGACAAGGTGGATTTCTCGCATCTGCGCATGAGCTTCGGCGGCGGCATGGCCGTGCAGCGCACGGTGGCCGAGAAGTGGGAAAAGATCACCGGCTGCGCCCTGATCGAAGGTTACGGCATGACCGAAAGCGCGCCGGTCGCCACCATCAATCCGCTGGTCGACGGCGCGCGTTTCAGCGGCTCGATCGGCCTGCCGATTCCCTCGACCGAAATCGGCATACAGGACGACGACGGCAAGCCGCTGGCCATGGGCGAGGTCGGCGAAATCTGCATCCGCGGGCCGCAGGTCATGAAGGGCTACTGGCAGAACCCGGACGAGACCAGCAAGGTTCTGAGCAGCGACGGCTGGCTGCGCACGGGTGACCTGGGCCGCATCGACGAAACGGGCCTGGTCTATATCGTGGATCGCAAGAAGGACATGATTCTGGTTTCCGGCTTCAACGTGTATCCGAACGAGATCGAGGATACGGTGATGCAGAATCCCGGCGTCGCCGAAGTGGCCGCCGTCGGCGTGCCGGACGAGCACTCCGGTGAAGTCGTGAAGCTGTTCGTGGTTCGCAAGGACCCGAATCTCACGATCGAAGCGCTGAAGGAGTTCTGCCGCGAAAACCTCACCGGCTACAAGCGGCCCAAACAGATCGAGTTTCGCGACGAACTGCCGAAAAGCAACGTCGGCAAGATTCTTCGCCGCGAATTGCGCGACGAGAAAAAGACCGCAGCCTGAAGTATCGGCCAACTATGAAAAATGCCCTGCCGTAGAAGCAGGGCGTTTTTCTAGCTGTCTTTCCAGTACTCGAGAATATCGGCGTAGCCGCCGAGCAGATTCCACAGCGGCACCTGCTTGTCTTCCGGAATATGGCTGTAGGAAAAGCCAATATGGTGATCGGAGATGCGCGCTACCAACGCCTCCAGATGAATGTGGAGGTTGTGGCCGAAAATCATATCCAGCACCCAGCTCTGCCCGGGCTCGCCAGCCCAGCCCAGCGGCCTGCGCAGCAACGCCCCCGTCGCCGAAATGTCCACCAGTTCGGTCGGATGCGACTCGTCATGGCGGCTCATCAGCACCGTTGTCTCGATTTGCATGCGAGCAGGCCGCAGTTGCTCCGGCCCTATTCCATCTCTTCCGTCGGTCATCATTAATTAGCATCCCTTTGCGCGAACTTTGGCCCAATCGGGCACACGCTCAACCCTGTCTTCCTGAAAGCGGTCGGTACTTCACTTATTAAAGTATCCGCTCCCAATCATCGCACCTGTCATTTCATTTGCGTGAAGTGCTGTGCCTAACGTAGGCAACCGCGAAAAGCCATGTTTGTCGTTATCACATTGCATAAGCAATCTGCGTGCCATTTTCAAAGTGTGTGTAAGCGAGTTTGGCCGGCTATCTGACGTCAGCGCCAACCGGGTGAAGACGATGACTCGCCGCATAGCCTGCGTTGCGTGGCCGAGCGCGTTAGGCCAACTGTTCAAAGGTAGTGGCCATAGCCTTATTTGATGAGGCCTGGTTGATGTTTTGCCGAACCGCGATCAGACGTTTTAGGTCACATACGGCCATTCGACCGTTGCTGCCAGGACAATGGCTACCGATGAT
Organism: uncultured Methylobacterium sp.; assembly: GCA_964658785.1. Taxonomy (GTDB): domain Bacteria; phylum Pseudomonadota; class Gammaproteobacteria; order Xanthomonadales; family Rhodanobacteraceae; genus Rhodanobacter. The sequence goes on along the minus strand of CBAAAD010000202.1, from coordinate 2,133 downwards.
GCGCATCGCAACGCTTCTCACGCCCATGCTTCACTGGACTTGTTATGGAGCAGCGGCTACTCTTTGTCTTGCGCGTGGTTCCGTAAAAACAAGGCCCGGCGACAACAGTCGACGGCCACAGCAACTGCCGATGTTCTTGTATTGATCGATTGAACAGTCAGCGGCGACGATTTTGCCCCCCTGACCTGCGTACCTGCCGCGGCTGACGACCCGGATCTGGCGCACAACGGTCGCCCGCGACTCGCCTGACCGACCCACGACTGCGTGGAGTCATCTTGCCCGTCGCGACGATGACGCTTGACGCGTGAACACTGAAGTAATTTGTTGAAACACAGTAATTGGGGATGCCCCTCCATCGTCTTGTATCGAGCACGGGTGTGTTGTCGAATCGTATCGATTCGAAACATGCCGATCTGATGAACGCACTTCCAGCCGCAGAAGGCGGCGCAACGACATGTATTGATGAGCACTGAGCCAGTCGAGCCGCAGAGCCCGGTAGCCGAACCAACGGACGCTTTTGCGTCGATACCGCAGCAGCAGGAAATGCCGCTAGCTATCGTTCGCGGCCAGCCAATGCTGCAGATGCCGCAAGATCTGTATATTCCGCCGGATGCGCTCGAAGTGATTCTGGAAGCATTCGAGGGGCCGCTCGACCTGCTGCTCTATCTGATCCGACGGCAGAACCTGGATATTCTCGATATTCCGGTGGCCGAGATCACCCGGCAGTACATGGCTTATATCGAGCTGATGCGCGATGTGATGCGGCTGGAGCTGGCGGCGGAATATCTGTTGATGGCGGCGATTCTGGCCGAGATCAAATCGCGACTGCTGTTGCCAAGGCCTCCGGCCGAGGAAGGACTGGAGCTTGATCCACGAGCGGAGCTGGTGCGCCGTCTGCAGGAGTACGAACGGTTCAAGCGGGCTGCAGAGGATATTGAAACCCTGCCCCGACTGGAACGTGACACCGCGGTAGCGCATGCCGAGGTGGGCGAGCGCAACGTGATCAGGCTGCCGCCGCCGCTGGAGCTGACCGAACTGCTGCTGGCGCTGAAAGATGTGATGCACCGGGCAGAGCTTTTCGGCCATCACGCGATCAAACGCGAGGCCCTCAGCGTGCGACAGCGAATGGGTGAACTGCTGAGCCGGCTGGATGACGACAGCTTTCACCGCTTCGAGAATCTGTTCGATATCAGCGAAGGGCGTCTTGGCATTGTCGTGACCTTTCTGGCGATGCTGGAGCTGGCCAAGGAGATGCTGGTGGAAATTGTGCAAGAGGAGCCGCTGGCACCGATTTACGTCAAGGCGAAAGCCAGTCATTCCGAAGAAGTTACCCCCGAAGCCATGGACGACGATGCGCGCAGTGATTCGGCTCCTTTCGAATCCGCGCTGATCCAGTCCAACATCAAATGAAGCGTGCAGCACTCAAGCCGTCATTACTGAATCGGCATCCGACCCAAGGCACATGCAGATAGAGCAACTCAAACCCATTATCGAGGCCGCCCTGCTGGCCTCCAGTCAGCCGATGACGGTTCATCAGCTGGGCGACCTATTCAACGAGGCCGATGACGTCAGCCCCGAACACATTGCCCGTGCGCTCGAAGCGCTGGCCAACGACTGCGAAGGCCGTGGCGTCGAGTTGAAGGAAGTCGCTTCCGGCTTTCGCTACCAGGTGCGCCAGGATATGCACGCCTGGATCTCGCGGATGTGGACCGAAAAGCCCAGCCGCTACTCGCGCGCCCTGCTCGAAACGCTGGCTTTGATCGCCTATCGCCAGCCGATCACACGTCCTGAAATCGAGCAGATCCGCGGCGTGGTGGTGTCTTCCAACATCATCAAGACGATGGAAGAGCGCGAGTGGATCCGCGTCGTGGGTTACCGCGACGTACCCGGCAAGCCGGCGCTGTTTGGCACCACCCGCGCCTTTCTCGACTACTTCAATCTAAAATCGCTGGACCAGCTGCCGCCGCTGTCGGAAATCCGCGACATGGAAGATCCGCAGCTGCGCTTCGAGCAGGAGCCGCTGCCCGTGCGCATTGCGCGCGATCTGCCGATCGATCCCGATGGCGACGAACCGGCGGAATCTGCAGCCGAATCCGACAATAACGAAAGCAACGATATAACCGAGCCGGCCCT
>CBAAAD010000201.1:0-5799 GCA_964658785.1 uncultured Methylobacterium sp. | reverse complement strand
GCAGAAACACCACGGGCAGGCCATCGGGGTTGCCGCACTCCTCCACGCGCAGGGTATGCACGGCATCGACGGCCAGATGCTGCGTGCGGTACGGCTCGATTTCGGGATACATCTCGCGCATAGGTATTTCCAATTCCGTCGCGCTACCCGTCAAGGTGCGGCTGCCTCGTCATAGAAGCGCGACAGATCCGCCTTGACCTGCTTCAGCGCATCGACGTCGAAATAAATCATGTGGCCGGAGGGGTAAAAACCGAACTCGATGTTCTTGCTGATCGACGGCTCCAGCCCGAGATGGCCCAGATCGAACTGCGTGGCGTAGAACGGCGTGGCCAGGTCGTAGTAGCCGTTGGCCGAGAACACCTTCAGATGTGGATTGCGGCGCATGGCGCCGGCCAGGTCGCCGCCTACATACGGGGCCTGGGTGAAACCGTGGCCTTCCGTGCGCTTCCAGTCCCAACCGCGGTTGATCACGCCGTAGTTGTTCGGCAGGTACGGACGCTCTTCGTTGAACTTCAGTTGATCGCTGGCGTACTGGTTGAAGGCGGCGAGATAGGCACCGGTGGCGGCATCGCTGGCGGCATCGCCTTCGGGATTCTCGCCGGCAGCGTCCGGATCGATGCCGACGAAACGGCCGTCCAGACGGCCAACCGTTCGGCGCTGGTCGCGCAGCAGCTCCTTGCGGAAGCGGCTGGGATCGATGCGCAGATTGGCCTCGCGGATGTAACTCGGCGACAGGCCGATGTACTGGCTCAGCTGATTGGCCACGCGGTCGGCCTCGGCCGGCGTGATCGCGTCGCCCTTGGCCAGCGCCAGCGTGTAGTCGGTAGTGGCGAACTGGCGCACGCTGGCCAGAAAGGTGGCGATGTCGGCGGGCTTGTTCGGCCGGCCTTTATCACCGACCTTGTTGTGGTACCAGGCGATCGCCGCCTCGGTCGGCAGGTTGACGATAAAGGCATGATCATCGCCGGTGCTGGCCCAGACGTTGAAGTCGAGAATGGATGACATCAGCACCACGCCGTTGAACTCCATGCCTTGTTCCTGCAGCACCTTCACCAGCACGGACGAACGCGTGGTGCCGTAGCTTTCGCCGAACAGGAACTTCGGCGAGTTCCAGCGATGGTTGGTGCTGACGTAGCGCGTGATGAACTTCGCGAACGCATCGGCATCCTGGTCGATGCCGTAGAAGTTTTTGCCCTCGGCGCCGCCGACCAGCTGCGAATAGCCGGTGCCCGGTGCATCGATGAAAACCAGGTCGGTCTTGTCGAGCAGGCTGTCGTCGTTGGCGACGGTCTGATACGGCGGCGGCGGAATCGGCTGGTCGCCCTTGTTGGCCACGCGCACCGGTCCGAACGAACCCATATGCAGCCACATGCTCGACGAGCCCGGGCCGCCGTTGTACATGAAGGTCACCGGGCGCCTGCCGGGCTTGCCGTCGTCCACGGTGTAAGCCACATAGAAAAAGCTGACGGTCGGCTTGTCCTTGTCGTCCTTGATCAGCAGCGTGCCGGCGGTGGCCTTGTAGTTGATGGTGCGGCCGCCGATGCGCACGCTGTGCCTGGTCACCACGCTGCGTTCGGGCGGGATGGGCAGCGCGTCTTTCTTGCTGTCCTTGTCGCTCTGCGCCTTGGCGTCCGCGGGCTTGTCGTCGTCGGCATGCACGGCAGTGCCGAGGGTCAGCAGCAGCGCGAGGGCAAACGGGGCGAATATCTTTTTACGCATGGCGATCATTCCGTGTCGATGGGTTGCGATCAGCGTGCGGGTGCGGCGCGATCGTAGAAGCCCGTGAGGTCGCTCTTCAGCTGCTTCAGGGCATCGGTATTGAGATAGATCATGTGACCCGACGGGTAATACAGAAACTGCAGGTTGCCGCGCAGCGTCGGGTCGAGGTTCATATGCGCCAGGTCGTATTCGGTGATGAAGAACGGCGTGGCGAAATCGTAGTAGCCGTTGACCGAGAGCACCTTCAGGCCCGGGTTGGTGCGCATGGCGTGCGCCAGATCGCCGGCCATGTAGGCCGTGGGCAGGGGCCGGCGCTGGTCGGCCGCCTTGTGCTTCCAGTCCCAGTCCTTGCTGATGTCGCCGAAGGTGGGGCGATAGTCGAGGTCGCTGTGGTATTTCAGCTGGCCGTCCAGATAGTCATGGAATGCGCTGACGAAGGCGCCGCTGATGCCGCTGTCCGAGGCGTCGTAATCGGGGGTTTCGCCGGCCGCGTCCGGGTCCATGCCGGTGAAGCGGCTGTCGTAGCGACCCAGCGTCAGGCGCTGGTCGCGCAGCAGCTCCTTGCGAAAGCGGCCGAGGTCGATGCGCAGGTTGGCCTCTTCGATGAACGGCACCGACAGCCCCGTGTACGCGGCAAGCTGACGCGCCACGGCGTCGCGCTGGTCGTCCGGCAGGTTTTGTCCCTGGGCCAGCGCGGCGGCGTACGGGCCGCGCGCAAACGTGCGCACCTGCTCGAGAAACGCCTTGAGATCGGCCGGCTTGTTGGCCAGCTTGTTGTGATACCAGGCTGCCGCCGCGTAGCTCGGCAGATAGCCGATATAGATTTCGTCGTAGCCGGGCAGGCGGATGCCGTAGTTGAGGATCGACGACATCAGCACCACGCCGTTGAAGCTCATGCCCTCATTCTGCAGCGCATCGACCAGCGCGGCCGAGCGCGTGGTGCCGTAGCTTTCGCCGTAGAGAAACTTCGGTGAGTTCCAGCGTTTGTTGATGCTCACGTAGCGCTGGATGGCGCGGCTGAACGCGGAGATGTCCTGGTCGACGCCCCAGAAGTCCTTGCCGGTAGCCTTGCCCAGCGGGCGCGAATAACCGGTGCCGACGGCATCGATGAATACCAGGTCGGTCTTGTCGAGCAGGCTGTCGCTGTTGGGCACCAGATGATACGGCGCCGGCGCGGTGGCCTCGGGGCTGGCGGTTTCGATGCGCACCGGCGCGAACGAGCCCATGTGCAGCCAGACGCTCGACGAGCCGGGGCCGCCATTGTACAGAAACGTCACCGGCCGCTTGTCGGACTTGCTGCCGTCAACCCTGCCGCTATCGACTGTGTAAGCCACATAAAACACGCTGGCCTGCGGCTGGCCCTTGTCGTCGCGGATGATCAGCGTGCCGGCCGTCGCCGTGTACGTGATCGAGTGGCCGCCGATGCTGGCGCTGTGCTGCGTGCGCACGGCGCTTTCGGTACTCTGCACGGCGGCATCGACGGCCGCGTGTTTTTTGCCGGCGTCGGTCTTGGCCGGCGCGGGCGCATCGTCGGCATGGCTGGGGATGATTGGCGCCAGCGTCAGCGCGCCAGCGAGCAGCAGTGGAATCAGGTAACGCATGGAGGCCCCGTATCGGTAAGGCGTTTTGGAAGTATGCGTGCCTGGTCGCGGCGGCGACCGTGACAAAAGTACTGGTTGCGTCGATTGGGCCGGATAAATGCGTCGCGTGCCGCGGCGCCACGAATTACGATGGCTGCCTGTCCGAGCGTGAGTCCCTCCCGTGAGATTTTTTCGATGACCGGCACCGAACGCCTCGACGGCCGTACGCTCGCCTGTATTGGCACCGCCTTGCTGACGTGGTCGTCGGCGTATGCATCGATCGCCTATGCGCTGCCCTCGTTCACGCCGGGCGAAGTGGCGCTGGCGCGGCTGGGCATGGCGTCGATCTGTTTTGCACTGCTGCTGGTGATTCGGCGCGTGCCCTTGCCGGCGCGCCGCGACTGGCCGCAGCTGGCGCTGCTGGGCGTGATCGGACTGACGGTGTATCACATCTGCCTCAATTACGCGGAAACGCGCATCGCCAGCGGCACGGCGTCGATTTTGCTGTCGCTGATCCCGGCTGCTACGGCAGCGGTTTCCGCCGTGTGGCTGCGCGAACGGCTGCCGGCGCGCACCCTGACCGGCTTGGGCATCGCCCTTCTCGGCGTGGTGCTGGTGGTGCTGGCCAGTGGCAAGCAGGTGAAATTTCAGCCGATGGCCCTGCTGGCGCTGGTCAGCGTGATCGCCTCGGCGATTTATTTTGTCGGGCAGAAGCCGCTGTTCGCGCGCAACAGCATGCTGGGCGTCACCGCGTTCACGTTTTTTGCCGGCACCCTGGGCGCGCTGCCGTTCGGCTGGCAGCTGCCGCAGGCGCTGGCCGTGGCGCCGTGGTCGCGCATCGCGGCGCTTGCATGGCTTGGTGTGGCTCCCACCTTTATCGGCTACCTGGCGTGGAACGCGGCGCTGCGTCGTACGTCGGCGTCGCAGGTTTCCAGCTTCATCTATTTCTCGCCGCCGATCGCCGTGATGATTGGCATGCTGTGGCTGCACGAGCAGCCCGGCTTGCTGACACTGGTGGGCGGCGTTATCACCATTCTCGGCGTGGTGCTGGCCAATACGCGGCGACGTGCCGTGGTGGTGGCTCCGATCGTTGTGACCGAGCCACAATAGTTTGGTTTCTGGAAACGCCGGGCATTCCGGTGAATCAAACCCGTGCCCCGGATGGGTTCGCCAAAGGCGCTTCCGGCCCGGCGTCGCCGCTCGATGGTCGAAGGATCAGGTCTCGAACGCTTTTGACACGCGGCTCGCCTGCCGTCGTGCCAGTGCCACCAGCACCAGCGCCACGACAACGAAGGCCAGCAATATGACCGCGGCGTTGATCAGCACCTGCCCATAGCCCAGCGTGGGCACATTAAGAAACGGATACGGGTACCAGCCGTTCAGCGCGCCGCGTGCCAGCGCATAGAGGAAATAGGCGGCCGGATAGATCTGCCAGGCGCCGACCTGGCGCCAGTGCAGCGATGCCTTGGGTATCACCAGCCACCAGTGCAGCACAAACAGCAGCGGCATCACGTCGTGCAGCAGCACGTCCGCCAGCAGATGCCATCCTTGCGGATGCCACAGCTGGCGCAGCAGCACGTTGTAGATCACGCTGACGATGACGATGCTCATGGCAATCATCGAGTGGACGTCTGGACGTCCAAAGAATCGTTTCGTCTCCCCACGCGCCCCGAGCGCTGACGCGCCAAGCGCCAGCGCAACCAGAACATTGGTGGTGATCGTGAAGTAGCCGATCCATTGCCACAGCGCGGCTGGCACGCTGCGTCTGTGATCCAGCGCGAGTTGAACCGTCAGGATCAGCTGCAGGCCCAGGGCGAACCAGCCGAGCAGGGCGGCCATCGCCGAAAACGCCCGGCTGCGATTCGCCATCGGCGTCAGCTCAGAGCTTGTAGGCCCGGTGGATGGCCACGATGCCGCCGCTGAGGTTGCGCACTTCCACGCGGCCATAGCCGGCGCGCTCCATCATGCCCTTCAGGGTCTGCTGGTCGGGGTGCTTGCGAATCGACTCCGCCAGATACTGGTAGCTGTTGGCGTCGCCGGCGAAAAGCTGGCCGAGCTTGGGCAGCACCTTGAACGAATGGAAATCGTAGAGCTTGCCGAACAGCTCGCTCTGCACCTTGGAGAATTCCAGCACCAGCAGCCGACCGCCGGGCTTGAGCACGCGGAAGATGTCCGCCAGCGCCTTGTCCTTGTCGGTCACGTTGCGCAGGCCGAAGGCCATGGTCACCGCGTCGAACGAGTTGTCGGGAAACGGCAGCGCCTCGGCGTTGAGCTGGGCCCAGCGCAGGCCGCTGACCAGGCCGCGATCGGTCAGGCGGTCGCGGCCGACGCCGAGCATGGCGGCGTTGATATCGCCGACCACCACTTCGCCGGTCTCGCCGATCACGGGCTTGAGCAGCGCGGCGATATCGCCGGTGCCGCCGGCCAGATCCAGCACGCGGTCGCCGCGGCGCACGCCGCTGATGGCGACAAAATGGCGCTTCCACAACCGATGGATGCC
>CBAAAD010000200.1:0-5821 GCA_964658785.1 uncultured Methylobacterium sp. | reverse complement strand
CAAAGCTGGTACCCAGCTGATAGTTGGTGGTCTGCTCAGGTTTCAGACCGCGCGAGGCGTTGGTTTCGATGACGTCGATCGGTGGCGCCAGAAAACCTTTCGCCGCCTGCGCGTAGGCCGCCCACTGGTCGCTGAGCTGGTCGTGCACGCTCAGCGAGGGCAGGGTGGAGTGATAGGTCGCCTCGGCATCCAGCGGCACCGGTGCGGTCTTGTTGAGCGGCGCGTTGATCGAGCGCGTCACTTCCGAATAGCGCACGCCGGGGCTGACCGTGATCTGGTCGCTGACTTTCCAGTCGTATTGCAGGTACGGCTGCACGGTGTCGGTACGGTCGCCAAGGAGGTAATTGTCGAGGTGGCCGTGCTTGGTGCCGGTCTGCTGGCCGGTCGTGAGGTCGAGCGGATACTGATAGCGCGCGTCGATATTGCGCTCCAGCCACGCGCCGGCCTGCAGCGTGCCGGGGCCCAGGTCGCGGCTGAGCCGCAGCACGTCGCCGAAGGCGTGGAAGCCGGCGTCGGACAGCTTGCCGGGCACGTCATGGGCGGCCTTGCTGACCTTTTTGCCCGCCGCGTTGTAGAACGTCACGCCGTTGTCGGCCGGGTTGTTGTCGCTGGCGTCGCTGGTCTTGCGTGCCCAGTGGTCGAAGCTGTTGTAGTAGACCTTGTTGTCGACGCTCCAGTCGCCGATGCGGCTGGTCAGGCCGAGATAGTTGAAGCTGGAGTAGTACGCGGCGTTGTTGTAGCCGCTGTAGCTTTGCAGCCCGGGGTTGTCGGACAGACCGTAGCGCCAGCCGAACTGGGCGATCTCCTGTTTCGTCGCGCCCTGCACGGTGTTCTGGTGCTCTTCGTTGTAGCTGGTCACGAAGCTCAGCGTGGTGTCGGCGCCGAGGTCGGTGATCGTCTTCAGAAAGATGTGGTTGCGCCGATCGTCGGTGCCTTTGAGGTACGTGTCGCTGGATTCCTTCGAGACGTCCGCAAAGACCTGGGTGTGCGCGCCGAGCTGGCCGTCGGCGCTGACGCCGCCGGCGCGCGTGTCCCAGCTGCCCAGCGTGAGATACGCGGTGACGCCCGGCACGCTGCTGGGGTCGCGCGAGCGCAGCCCCACCGTACCGCCAAAGGTCGCGTTGCCGATCGTGCTGCCGCCGCCCGGGCCGCGGTCGATTTCCGCCTGACCCAGCACGTGGTTATTGAAGTACGCCGAGGTCGTGTGGTGCAGGTCGCTGGCGTCGCCAAAGGGAATGCCGTCGAAGGTGATGTTGAACTGGCCGTCCTGAAAACCGCGGATGCTGATGCCTTCGTTCTTGCCCAGGCCCGGGCCTTCGGGCGAGGTGACCGTGACGCTGGGCGCGTACTTGATGATGTCGTCGAAGTTGGCGTTGAAGCGCAGGCCGTCGCGGATAAAACGCTCGTCGATCACCGAGGTGGGCTGGATGGCGTCCAGCGGCGCGGCGCTGGGCGCCAGCGTATCGACGGCATTGGCACTGACGCTGACCGGCGCCAGGTCATGCGGAACATTCGCCGCCGCCTCAATCGGTGGAATGCCGCGCGGCGCCGGCGCGCTAGCGGCGGCGTTTCCCGCCGCACGACCGGCCACGATGGTCACGGTAGTCGGCGTGACGAAGCGGTAATCCAGCCCGGTGCCTTTCAGCAGCTGCTGCAGCTGCTGCTTTGCACTCAGGCCCGCGGCCGCGCCGTTGCTGCGCACCGTGCTGGCCACTTCGGACTGATAGACCAGCTGCAGGCCGCTGCGTCGAGCCAGCACGTCCAGCGCTTCGGTCAACGGCATGGCGCCGATCGCCTGGCCCTGGCGAGTATTGGGTGCTTCCACTGGCGCGTTCTGCGCCGCTGCAAGCATGGGTAGCGCACTGCCAAGCAGCAGCGCGATATGGATGGCGAGTTGTTTACGCATGGCGGTGACCCCTGATGGTTGAATGCATGGCTGGCGACAGCGCGCAACGCGCGGCTTGCCGCCACATGACCATCTACGAGTGCCCGGCCAGCGAACCGGGTACCGCTGATTTGATGAATTTTTTCTTACAGTCGGTGGCGCGTGCGTTTCGGCGACGCGGCGGCTGTGACCTGCACCCGCTCGCCATCGCGTTTCACCTGCACGCCGGGCAGGCTGGCCAGGTACGCCAGAAAGGCATCGACCTCGTGCGCGTGGAAGCGGCCGCTGATCCGCATGCCGGCGATCTGCGGATCGTCGATCACCAGCGGCTTGGTGGTGTACGCATTGAAGCGGCGCGCCACGTCGCCCACCGCGCTGTTGCGGAACTCAATATCGGCCGGAAGCCACGCGGTAGCCCGATCCATATCCGCGCGTTTGTTCGAGGTGATTACCGCACCATCCACAGCAAGTACGGCCTGCTCGCCGCCACCAAGATCGGCAACCACTTTGTCTGGCGTGGGCGAATGGCCCAGCCGGCGCGACAGCGCATCCAGCCACGGATGCGTGGGCGAAAGCACGTCGACCCGTCCGCTGACCACGGTTACCGCACCGCCGGCATCGTCGCGGCGCACCGCGAACACGGTGCCGATATCCTTCAGGACGCTGGCGCCCATGCGCACCTGCAGCGGTCGCGCTGGATCCTTGCCTACATCGAACAGCGCGCTGCCATGCAGCAGCTCGATACGGCGCGAACGCGCATCAAAATTGACTGCGATAGCGCTGTCGCGATCGAGCTGGACAAGGCTGCCATCGGGCAGGCTGAGGCTGCGCCCTTCGGTGGTGCTCGAGGCGTAGACTTCACCGCGTTGCGGACCCGGCGCAAACAGCAGCGCGCCACCGGCGAAAAGTCCCAGCGCAGCGATACCGGCGGCGGCCAGCCAGCGTCTCGACCGCTTGCGGCGCGCCGCCGTGCTGCGCCGCCGTCGCGACGCTGGAACAAACGGCATGTCGCTCTTGCGATGCAGCGCCACGACGGCCGGTTCGTTGTTTGCGAGCGTGCGCAGTGCAGCGGTATCCATTGTTTCCATCGCGGCGGCCGCGTGCAGGTCACCGTGCATGCGGGCAATGGCCAGGTATTCGCCCACATGCAGCGGCGACTGCTTCAGCCACGCCAGAAACGCGAGCTGCTCGGTTGCCGACAATCCTTCGCGCTGATCCAGATACCAGCCGGCGGCCTGCTCGGTCGCGCGACGTACTTCCGCGTTGGACGCATGCCGATTCGATCGATCAGTCATAGCGGCCCATTCCCTGGCGGCACAGGGCAAGCGCCTTGACGATGTATTTCTTGACCATGCTGGCCGAGATAGACAACTGCTCGCCGATTTCGCGATAGCTGAGTTCGTCGCGGTAATGCATCACCAGTACGGCGCGGCATTTCGGCGAAAGCCGCTGAATCAGCTCGCCCAGCCGCTGCCGGCGCACTTCGCGATCCACGCCGGCCGCGGCGTCGCACGGCGTGGCCAGCCGCTCGATGATGTCCTCCAGGCCGTCGCTGCCCACCGGCGCACTGCGCCGCATCACCGCGTGCTTCTTCATCAGGTTGGCGGCGATGGTGTAGAGATAGGCCTCCGGATTGCGAATGTCGTCTGCACCGTGCTGGTCGGCGGCGAGAAGGCGCAGATAAGTTTCCTGCACCAGATCCTGCGCGTCCCACGCATGCGCCGTGCGCTTCAGAAAATAGCTGTTTAGCGGCGCGCGCTGCTCGGAAAACAGGCGCGACAGGCCGTGGGCATGGTCCAGCTTCAAAGGCATGTCCACATGGGCGAGGTCTGACAACACACGAATCAGGAGCGACCAGGAACTGTAGTCAGGCTTTATGACAGTGCTGTTAAACACCGTCCCGACAGACCCTCAGCGCACGGCCAGCGCCAGCACGATGCCGATCCACAGTGTCACACCGAGCCAGTTGTTGTGGCGGAATGCGGCCAGGCAGGCATCCTTGGCGCGATGGCGGATCAGCCATAGCTGGTAGCCGAACAGGGCGGCGGCGGCGAGCAGCCCGAGCCAGTACGGCCAGCCCAGCGCGGCGCGCTGGCCGACGAAGAGCATGGTGAGCAGAAAGGTGCCCATCAGGATGCCGAGGATCGGCAGGTCGGCATCGCCGAAAAGAATCGCGGTGGATTTCGCGCCGGCCCGAATATCGTCGTCGCGGTCGACCATCGCGTACTCGGTGTCGTAGATCACCGACCACAGGATGTTGCCGATAAACAGCAGCCACGCCACCGGTGGCACGACGCCGGCTATTGCGGCGAATGCCATCGGTATCGACCAGCCGAACGCGGCGCCGAGCACTACCTGCGGCATGTGCGTATAGCGCTTGCTGAATGGGTAGGCCGCCGCGAGCGCGGCGCCGATAAACGACAGTTTGATCGTCAGCGCGTTGGTAAAAAGCACCAGCACAAACGCGAACGCGAGCAACACGCCAAACACCATTAACGCCTCACGCGGCGTGACGCGTCCACTGGCGATCGGTCGTCCCGCGGTGCGCGCGACCTGCGGATCGAGCTTGCGGTCCGCATAGTCGTTGATCGCGCAGCCGGCCGCGCGCATGGCAAACACGCCAAGCGTAAAGATGATCAGCGGTTTCCACGGCGGGAAGTCGCCCGCGGCCAGCCACAGCGCCCACCACGTCGGCCATAGCAGCAGCAGCGCGCCGATGGGCCGATCCATGCGTGTCAGCACCAGATAATCGAGCGCTTTTTCGCGGTAGCGTGGCGGCAGCTTTTGCAAAAGCCAGTTCAGTACGCGCGTGGCGCGCGTCGAACTGTCGGCGGGCCGCTGCGGTTTCTTCTCTACGGGCCTGGCAGCGCCCGGTCGCGTGCGCGGGGCGGACGAAGGTGGCGGTTTGCGCGGCTGACGTTTACGGGGCGGTGGCGACATGCCGACAGTCTAGCGTGAGGCCCCGACCTGTTGATGTCAGGCCGGTCAAAACTTTGTCGCCATCCGCTGCCGCGTTAACACGACCGATCGGAGGCCTCTGTTGCTCGAATTGCTTCCGGAAGCTCATCAGGCAGATCCGTTCGATCCGTTTGATCGCCGTGCCCGAACAGACCTGGTGCGGTGCGGTTCTCAAGGAGAACCGCGAATCACTTCAAAGCAAATCATCGTCGCTATCGGGCTCCAACGGATCCGGATCGGCCTCGACCTCGGGGTGCGAATGTCCTGGGCTCTCTATTTCTCGTTCCGGCAGGCCTTTGCCGGGCTCGGCGAAGGGCGGTTGCGGGTTCATCGGATTGCCTGGCATGAAACGGTGCTCCATGTGATCTGGGAGAACCAAGACTGGCGACGCTCACGTTAACGGCATGCGATTGCGCGGTGAGGATAGCGATGACTACCGTGCGATAAGTCGGCTAAACGCTTTTTGCAGCGGCAGGATCGTTCCCGAGCAGCAGCCGATACGCCGGATTTTCACTCTCGTTGGAATGCGGATACCCCAGCGTGCCGAGAAACTGCTGGAACATCGCGCGCTCGTGCGGCGGCACCTGGATGCCGACGAGGATGCGGCCGTAGTCGGCGCCGTGGTTGCGGTAGTGGAACAGGCTGATGTTCCAGTCCGGGTGCATGTGCTCGAGAAAGCGACGCAGCGCGCCGGGCCGCTCGGGAAATTCGAAGCGGTAAATCTGCTCGTCGCGGGCCAGCGTCGAGCGTCCGCCGATCATGTGGCGCAGGTGCAGCTTCGCCAGCTCGTTGTCAGTAAGGTCGAGCACGCCGAAGTTTTGTTCATCGAACGCCGCGCGCAGCGCTTCGCGGTCGGCGCGTGCGCCGATCTGCACGCCGACGAAAATATGTGCCAAGTGGGCATCGCCGATGCGGTAGTTGAACTCGGTGATGCTGCGCTGGCCCAGCGCCGAGCAGAACCGCTTGAAGCTGCCGCGC
>CBAAAD010000199.1:0-5864 GCA_964658785.1 uncultured Methylobacterium sp. | reverse complement strand
TCCTGATCGCGAGATTGTCCTCACCACGTCGCTGCAGCAGGCGTTTGACTGCGATCAGCGGCGCATCGGCCAGCTGCTCGGCAATCTGCTCTCCAACGCGATCACGCACGGCTCGCCTGCCTCACCAGTGCGCGTTTTCATCCTCAGCAACGCCTCGTATTTCGAGCTGGCGGTGGAGAACGCGGGCAAGCCGATTGCTGAAGATACGATCGAGCGCCTGTTTCAGCCGTTCACCCGAGGCACGTCCACCTCGCCCAAGCCGGGGCTTGGACGGGGCCTGTATATCGCCGCCGAGATCGCCAAAGCCCACGGCGGCACGCTGCAGGCGATATCGAATACGGCGTTTACCCGCTTCGTGTTTCGCATGCCGCTGGATGGCGATGCCCGCAGCCAGCCCCGGGGTATCGGCGAAACCACCGGCGCCTGAGCGGCGTCGGCTGCGTTTGCGGGCTGCGCGATACCGGCGTTTGCGTCAGCCGAGCGGCGTTTTCGCTGCGTCAGGCCGGCGCCGCACGCCCGCACCCAGGGTGCCGATCAGCAGCAGCGTCAGCAGCACTTCCACCAGCGCGAGCCAGCGCTCGCCGGGCGAGCTCCACAACTCGGCGACGCCGTGGCAAAAATAGAACAGGCTGAGTATGCCGACCCACAGCAGCGCGCGGCGAATTCTGCGGATAGCCAGCAGCGGCAACACCAGTGGCGCGACGGTGATGGCAAGCACCAGCCACACGGGCACCGTCTGCGGCGGCACCAGCCACGCGTGCCAGATCAGCTGCAGCGCAAGCAGGCCGGCCCAGGCGCAGAGGCCCCAGCGCTGCTCGGACGTCACGGGAACCGTCACGCGCCGGCCGCCAGTCTGCGCGCGGTGTCGGCCAGGCGGCGGCCCAGCGCGCGGGCCAGTTCGCGCTCGTGTTCGCTGATCGGGTTGTCGCCCTTTCCGCCTGCGACGTGGCTGGCGCCGTAGGGCGTGCCGCCGGTTTGCGTGGCGCTAAGCGCGGCTTCCGAATACGGCAGGCCGAGCAGCAGCATGCCGTGGTGGAGTAGCGGCAGCGCCATCGTCAGCAGAGTGGATTCCTGGCCGCCGTGCATCGTGCTGGTGGAGGTGAACAGCGCGGCCGGCTTGCCGACCAGGGTGCCGTTGGCCCACTCGGCGCCGGTGCTGTCGAGGAAGTATTTCAGCGGTGCGGCCATATTGCCGAATCGGGTGGGGCTGCCCATTGCCAGGCCGATGCATTCGAGCAGATCGTGCTTCTGCACGTAGGGTGCTCCTTCGTCCGGCTCGGGAGGCTGCGCGGTTTCCGTGACCGGTGCCACCGGCGGTACCTGGCGCAGCCGCGCGCGCATGCCGGGCACTTCTTCGATGCCGCGCGCCACCAGTCGGGCCAGCTGCGCGGTGCTGCCGGTGCGGCTGTAGTACAGAACGAGAATGTCGTGGCTCATGCGGTGGGATCCGTGTGGTGACGTGCATGCCAGGCGAATGCGTTGAGGCTTTCACAGGCGATACGCTAGTGTACCTATCGATATCCAGAGCGTCGGCCGCTGCGACGCGAACTCCTTTGAGAAAACCGATGGTCTTGCGTTTCAACCGCAATCGCGTGGTGCAGTTCAGCCGCTTCTTGTGGCAGCGCTTTGTCGACGACAAGTGCTTCGAGACGGCCGGTGCGTTGTCTTACACCACGCTGGTTTCGCTGGTGCCGCTGACGGTGGCGGTGTTTGCGATGTTTTCGGCGTTCCCGGTATTTCAGGGCGCGCGTACCACGCTGGTCGATTTCGTGTTCAACAACTTTGTGCCGGCGGCCGGCGAGACGGTGCAGAAAGCGATCCAGAGTTTTGCCGATAACGCGAGCAAGCTCACCGGTATCAGCATCCTGGTGATGCTGTTCAGCGCGCTGTCGATGATGATCAGCATCGAGGACCGGCTCAACCAGATCTGGCGTGTGCACAAGGCGCGCGGCTGGGGTTCGCGACTGCTGCTGTACTGGGCGGCGCTGACGCTGGGGCCGATACTCGTCGTTGGCGGCATCGCGGTAACCTCTTACGTCACAGCGCTACCGCTGCTGCAGGGCGCAGCGACGCAGATCGACGGCATCGGCCGTAGCTTGTTCAGCGTGCTGCCGTTCGTGGTGACTTTTTTTACGCTGTGGCTGCTGTATGCGGTGGTGCCCAACTGCAATGTGTCCCGGCGTGACGCGCTGATCGGCGCCACGCTAGGGGCGATACTCTTCGAGATCGTGCGCTGGGGCTTCACCCTGTTCGTGCGACAGGCGCAGACGTATCAGCAGATTTACGGCGCGGCACTGGCGGCGATTCCGATTTTTCTGCTGTGGATTTATCTGTCGTGGGTGATCGTGATTCTGTCCGCGTCGATTGCGGCGTCGGTGTCGGCGTTCGATTTTCATGCGCCGAAAGAGCGTCTGCCGGCCGGTGCCGAGTTTCTCGGCCTGCTGGTGGTATTGGGACTGTTTATCGACGCACAGCGCAGCGGCGACACGCTGGACTACGCCAAGATACGGCAGTACGCGCCGTATCTGCATCGCGGAATCGTTGCCGACTATTTTCTGGAGCTCGAGCAGGCCGAACTGATCACGCAGAGTGAGCTGGGCCACTGGCTGCTGAGCCGAAGCCTGGACAGCACCGACCTGCTGCGCGCGTACGAACATTCCCGCTATCGTCTACCGCTCAATCCGGTGGAAGAGGCGGCTGAGCTCGGCATCGAACTGCCGCAGCCGCTGCTCGGACTGCTGGCGACATTGGCTGACGAAGTGGCCGCCACACTGGCGACCCGTCTCAACACCGTTTATCCCCCGGACGCGAGCCGCGCGGCCGACACCAAGGAACTCTCCGCATGATTTCTCTTTCGCGCAAAATCGCCTTCGTCGCGATGTCTCTCGGACTGCTCGTTGCTATTCCGGCGCATGCCGCGATGCCCGAAAAACCCACGCTGAAAGTCACCACGATCGACGGCAAGACCTTCGATCTGGCGGCCGAGCGCGGCAAGTGGGTCATCGTCAATTACTGGGCGACCTGGTGCGTGCCCTGCATCAAGGAGATGCCCGATATTTCAAAATTTGTGGCGACTCACAAGAACGTCGCCGCGATCGGCCTGGCGTTCGACGACAGTGCGCCGGCCGACATCAGGGCCTTTGTGGCCAAGCACCCGGTGGTGTACCCGATCGCGCAGGTGACGATGGACAAGCCGGTCAAGGATTTCGACGAGCCGCGCGGCCTGCCGACGACCTGGCTGATCGATCCCCAGGGCAAGGTGGCCAAGCCTTTCGTGGGGCCGGTGACGGCGTCGATGCTCGCTGCGGCGATCGGCGGCAAGTAATGCCAGCCGCGAGATTCATCGTCAGCGGCCGGGTGCAGGGCGTGTTCTACCGGGCCAGCACGCGCGAGCAGGCCTCGAATCTCGGCCTGTCCGGCCACGCGAAAAATCTGCCCAGCGGCGAGGTCGAAGTGCTGGCCATCGGCGAACTTGCCGCACTGGACGCGCTGGAGCAGTGGCTGCAACAGGGTCCGCCCGCTGCGAAAGTGGCGTCAGTGAGTCGCGAGCCGCTGGCTGACGACCTCGGCGCCCAGCGCCTCCGGCGAGACTTCCATATCCGCTAGCTGTTGGCGTCAGCCGTCGCCGAACGTATCGGGCACCCACACGGCCTTGTCGGTGACGTTCTCATGCGCAGGCTCGCCTTTCAGCGCGGAGAGTTCGACTTCGGCGATCGGCTCGTCGTCGAATGGCAGCTGCTTCAGCAGATGACGGATCAGGTTTACGCGGCCGCGCTTCTGGTCGTTGAAATCCACCACGAACCACGGCGCGTGCTTGGCGTCGGTGCGCTTGATCATGGTGTCACGCAGCTTGCCGATCTCGGCGTATTTCTGGCGCGCGGCCATATCCACCGGCGACAGCTTCCAGCGTTTCAGCGGATTCTCGGCGCGCTGGTTGAAACGCTCTTCCTGCTCCTCCTGGTCCACCGCCAGCCAGTACTTCAGCACGATGATGCCGTCGTCGGTGAGCAGCTTTTCGAAGGTCGGCACCGCGTCGAGAAAAGCCTTGTATTCGTCCTTGCTGCAAAAGCCCATGGCCGGCTCGACCACGGCGCGGTTGTACCAGCTGCGATCGAACAGCACGAACTCGCCCGCGCTCGGCAGGTGTTCGATATAGCGCTGGAAATACCACTGGGTCGACTCGTGTTCGCTGGGCTTGGACAGCGCGGCAATGCGGTAGCTGCGCGTATCCAGGCTTTCGGTAATGGCCTTGATCGTGCCGCCTTTGCCGGCCGCGTCGCGCCCCTCGAAGATCACCACCAGCCGCTTGCCGCTGCGCTTGAGCCCGTGCTGCAGGCGTATCAGCTCCAGCTGCAGCTCTTTCATGGCCTTGCGGTAGTGGTGCTTGGCTTTCTTGCCCATGAGGATTCCGAGCGGCTAGGTGATGGTGATGTCGGCTGCCGGCCGGCCGATGCGGCGCCGCGCGACCATGGCCTGCACCGCGCGGCGGAAGTCGGCGGCATAGCCGGCCATGTCGAACAGCTTGCCGTGCTGGCGCTGCTGTTCGAGATGATGGCGCAGCAGCTGCAAAGCTTCGTGATGGCTGCCCAGGCTCACTGCCAGCGCGATGAAGCTGTCTTCGTCCTCGGTCACCAGCTCGGGCAGGCCGGCGTGCTGCAGCAGGCTCGCTGCCACGCGGCCGGCAAACGTGTCGCCGGCCAGCGTCAGCAGCGGGCAACCGGCCCACAGCGCGTCGGACGCGGTGGTATGCGCGTTGTAGGGCAGGGTGTCGAGAAACAGATCGACGTGCGCATAACGCGCCAGATAATCCGCATGCGGCAGCTTGGCCATGAAGACCAGGCGATCAGCGTCGATGCCCGCCTGGACCGCATGTTCGCGCAGGCGCTTATCCGCGTTTTCCGGCCCGCTCAGCAGCCACAGCACGCTGCCCGGCGTCTGATCGAGAATGCTGAGAAAGCGGTTGAACGACGGCGGATTGATCTTGTAGCTGGCGTTGAAGCACGCAAACACCGTGCCCTGCGCCGGCAATCCACAGGCTTCGCGCGAAGGCGCCGGCGGAATTTTTCGGGTCGGGTCGTTCGGCTGATAGCAGCGCGGCAGCAGCACCAGCTTTTCGCTGATTGCCGCGCGCAGCGATGGCGGCGCGACGACGGTGTCGGCGAGCAGATAATCCATCCAGGCCGCGCCGGAGGTGCCCGGATAGCCCAGCCAGTTCAGCTGCAGCGGCGCCGGCCGCAGCGCAAAAAGTTTGGCGTTGGCGCCGCTGGAATACACGGTGAGATCGACCAGCAGCTCGATCCGGTCGGCGTGGATGCGTTCGGCCAGCGGGCCGTGGCCCAGGCCGCTGACGTCGTCGACATGGCAGGCGGCTTCGAGCCGCTGGCGGATGGTGCCGCCATCGCTCGGCGCGGTGGCATAGAGGTGCAGCTCCAGCTCGCTCTCGGCCAGCGCCTCGATCATCGCGACCATCAGCAGGCCGGTCGCGTGTTCGCCAAAGCCGTTGGAAACAAAGCCGACCCGTATGGGTGTATTCGCTGCCGGCATGGCGTGCGTGAAAGCCAGCTGCCGGCGCAGCGGCGCCATCTCGGCGTCGATGGCGGCGGCAAAGGTTTCGGCGCAGTGGCGCTGCTCTGGTGCGCCGGCGTCCTCGGCCAGAAAGCTGAAGGGCGTGATGCCGGGCATGCCGTCGGCCACGGCGACGCGCAATTGCGCGGCAAGAGCTTCCAGTTCGCCCCACTGGCACAGCTGGCGCAGCGTGAAAATCCGCTGGCTCAGCGCTGCACCGTTGTTTCCATCGAGCCGCAGGGATCGTGCGAAGGCGGCCTGCGCGTCGTCGAGCCGGCCGAGCTCATCGAGCATCATGC
>CBAAAD010000198.1:0-5874 GCA_964658785.1 uncultured Methylobacterium sp. | reverse complement strand
AATACGCAACATATCGCCGTCGGCGAGACGGGTATCGGGTTTGGCGCGTTTGCCATTCACTCGCACCTGCCCGGTGCGAAGCAGCCGGTAGATCATGCTCTTGGGCACACCCTTGAGCAGGGTGACCAGTGCGTTGTCGATCCGCTGACCGTCGCGCTCAGGACCGATCGCTACTTGACGTACACCTTGAGGTGCGTCGGGGGAAGTTGCCGTCTGCATTGAAAAAAACCTGATGAAATAGGATACTCGGCGAGCGCTACATTTTGCCCGCCTCCGTCTGGATCGGGTCGAATGACGGCCCGTCACGTCGGCGAGGATTGCGGCGGTTGCCCGATTGGCATCCAGCCTCGACTCCCTTTCATCGTAACGGTTCGGGCTGCCGTTGTCCGGTGCCATCGGGCATTGAGGCGGCAGGCGTAGTTGACCGAATCATCCCGGCGCCGGTATCGGCGCTGGTCATTTTGCCGCTTAACCGCTGCGGCGCGATCCCCGGCAGGCCGCCATTCGCAGGCGCCACCGAGGCGCGCGACGCGCGGCAAAGCTGAGGAAACCACCATGAAACGTATGTTGATCAACGCGACTCAGCGTGAAGAGTTGCGCGTGGCCATTGTCGATGGCCAAAACCTGTACGACCTCGATATCGAAATCCCTTCGCGGGAACAGAAAAAATCCAATATTTACAAGGGCCGCATTACCCGCGTTGAAGCATCACTTGAAGCCTGCTTTGTCGAATACGGCGCCGAACGCCACGGCTTTCTGCCGATCAAGGAAATCTCCCGCGACTACTTCACCACCGGACTGGACCCGCACAAGGCCAGCATCCGCGAACTGATCAAGGAAGGTCAGGAAGTCGTTGTCCAGGTCGAGAAGGAAGAGCGCGGCAACAAGGGCGCGGCGCTGACGACCTTCATCAGCCTGGCCGGCCGCTACATGGTGCTGATGCCGAACAACCCCAAAGCCGGCGGCGTCTCGCGCCGGATCGAGGGTGAAGACCGGCAGGCGCTGAAAGAAGCGCTCGACCACGTTACTGTCCCCGACGACGTCGGCCTGATTGTCCGCACCGCCGGCCTGGGCCGCGATGCCGAAGAATTGCAGTGGGATCTGGACTATCTGCTGCAGCTGTGGAAATCGATTTCCGCGGCGGCCATGTCGCAGAAAGCGCCGTTCCTGATCTATCAGGAGTCCAAGCTGTTCATCCGCGCCCTGCGCGACTACCTGCGCACGGATATTGGCGAAATTCTGGTCGACGAGGAGTCGCTCTACAACGACGCCCGCGACTTCATGCAACAGGTGATGCCGAACGCCCTGCGCAAGCTCAAGCTCTACAAAGACGACACCCCGCTGTTCACCCGCTACCAGATCGAAACCCAGATCGAAAACGCGTTTGATCGCCAGGTGCGGCTGCCGTCCGGTGGCTCGATCGTCATCGATCAGACCGAAGCGCTCACCGCGGTCGACGTCAACTCCTCGAAGGCCACCAAGGGCAGCGACATCGAGGAAACCGCGTTCAATACCAATTGCGAGGCGGTGGTGGAAATCGCCCGCCAGCTGCGTATTCGCGACGCCGGCGGCCTGATCGTGCTCGATCTGATCGACATGGACAGCCCGAAGCACCAGCGCGACGTGGAAGACAAGCTCAAGGACGCGTTGAAGCACGACCGTGCCCGCGTGCAGGTCGGCCGTATCTCGCGCTTCGGTCTGCTCGAAATGTCGCGCCAGCGCCTGCGCCCCAGCCTCGGCGAGGCGTCGCAGATCGTCTGCCCGCGCTGCGAGGGTCACGGCCACATCCGCGGCGTGGAATCGCTGGCGCTGTCGACCCTGCGCCTGATCGAAGAACACGCCATGAAGGAAAACACCGGCCAGGTGCTGGTGCAGGCGCCCTCCAGCGTCGTCAACTTCCTGCTCAACGAAAAGCGCGCCAGCGTGGTCGAGATCGAAATGCGCCACAAGGTGCATGTGATGATCATTGCCGATGAAAAGCTGCAGACCCCGCACATCGAGATCCAGCGCATCCGCGAAGCGGACATGGGCGAGCACAGCAAGCCGAGTTACGAACGCCTGACCGCGGTCGAATCGGCCGCTCTGCCGAAAATGGGCCAGACCCTGGGCAGCAGCGAGCAGCCCGCCGTCAGCGGCATCATGCCCGCAAGCCCTGCGCCGATGCGCGAAGAAGTCGCTGACGTCGTCGTGGCGAAAGCAGCACCTGTGGCCGCACGCCCTCAGGCCGCTGCCGCGCCACCGGCTTCCGGCGGCCTCATGTCACGCGTCCTGGGCTGGTTCCGCGGCGCCGAAACGCCCGCTCCTGCGCCTGTCGCCAAACCGCGTGCGGAAGACAGCGAAGCGTCGCGCAGCGGTCGCCGTGACGAGCGCTCAAGCCGCAGCGGCGGCGGTAATAACTCGAACGGCTCGCGCCAGCAGCAGCCGCGACGCGAATCATCGGCGCAAGGCACACCAAAAGCCGGATCGCAGCAGCAGCCAAAGAACAACCGTCAGCGCAATAATGAGGCTCAGCCGCCGCGCCAGCCGCAGCAGCCAACAACGCAGACAGCCAAGGCCGATCGTCAGCCCAAGCCTGCCGCAGTTGAAGGCAATCAGCCGCGTGCCGAGCGCAAGCCGAATCCTCCGCAGACGCCGAAGGCCGAGCGCCCACCGCGCCCTGCCGTCACCGAGAGGCTCGTGAGTGAGACACCCGAAGATGCGGTGAAAGCGGCGGAGCTCGCCGCTGTCTCCGTTCAATCGGTTGCGCCCGACTCCGAAGGCACCGCCGAACTGGATGCAGACGGCAGCCAGTCGCGCCGACGTCGCGGTCGTCGCGGTGGCCGCCGCCGCCGCCGCCATGACGAGGCAGCGCCAAATGGAACCAACCTGGACGCCTCGCAGGCAGCCGGCCTTGACGACGAAGATCGCAACGACCCGACCGAACACAGCGAGCCGGTGACAACCCCGGTTCGCCGCGAGTCCGCAGCCGTCCCGGTTTCGGCCACTGCAGATAGTGCACCGGCCGCTGTCATCGCCAAGCCGACCGAGCCTGTGAAACCGGAGAACGTATCGGTGCCGGCCGAGATTCGAGTGCAGGCAACGTCCGCCGATTCCGATGAGGCCTTTGCAGCTGACAACGAATTCAAAAAGTCGCGCAGCGATTCGGCGTCAGACGATGTCGCCCCCACGACCTTGCCGGTGGTTACCAGCTTCAATCTGCCGACACTGCCGCCCGTTCCCGACAACGCCGGTTCTGCGACAGCGGGGGCGCATGCTGACCACGCCGAAGACCTCGCCGTTTCGGCGTCCGTGGAACCGACTGATACCGATAGTTCTCACGCTGCGCCCGTCACGGCAGCCATGGAAGAACCGGAGACACTGACTGCACCATCGTTAGCTAGTGCCGCCGTCGAAACATCGCCCGCCGCCGTATTTGCTGACGTTGATAAGAGCGTCGAGCAAACGGCAGAGGCGAGCATTGCGAGTCCTTCCTCCGAATCGGCAGCAACATCAACCGAGACTGTCCATGCCGTCGCTGAGTCTGTTGCCGCTCCCGCCGTGCGCGCGGAAACGCCCGATGATGTGAAGATTGAAGCGCATGCCGCACCACTGCCAAAGCAAGGTGACCTGCTGGCGTCGGCGATCACGCACTCTGATCATGCTGCCTCAAGCGGCGCTCCCGATAGTCACGCAACGACCGACTCGGAGCACAAGCACAAGGACGATTCCGAAAGTTGATCGGTTAGGTGGCGAGACCATAAAAAAACCGGGCAACTGCCCGGTTTTTTTTGGCTCATGGTTCAAAGCCAGCCTTTGAAACAATTCAAACTCAACCGCCGACCTGATGGTTGGACGTATCCAGTAGACCATGCACCGTCATGAGATGCGCCAGGCTGAGCACGTGATCGACGCGCAGCTTTTCCATCAGACGCTGTTTGTAGGTCGAGACGGTTTTCGGACTCAGGTTGAGCTGCTCACCGATGATCGTCAGGGGTTTGCCGCGTACAAGCATCATCGCAACTTCCAGCTCACGGCTGGATAACACGTCGAACGGCGACGTGTTGCCATCCAGCGTGGCAAGCGCGAGCTGCTGGGCGACGGACGGTGCCAGATAACGCCGGCCAGTGGCCACCTGCCGGATGGCGGAGACCAGTTCGTCAGCCGTACAGCCTTTCGTCAGATAACCCAGCGCACCTGCATCAAGCAGGCGCTTGGGAAAACGCGCGTCGTCGACCACGGTAACAATCACGACATGGGTGGCCATTTTTGCGCGACACACGCGCTCCGTCAGTTCCACGCCGCTCATTCCCGGCATGTGCACGTCCACCAAGGCGATATCCGGCGAGAGCGTTCGGATGAGCCTGAGCCCTTCCTCGGCATTGCTCGCCTCACCCACGATGCTGATATCCGAGTGCTGCTGCAGGATCATGCGGAAGCCGGTTCGAACCAGCTCGTGATCATCCACCAAAACAATATTGATCATTCCATCGCTCCTTGAATTAGTTCGACTAAGTCCCTTACGAAGATCCACCGCGCTCAAGGCCGGGCACCCCCGTGTTGAACCATGCTGCAATCAGGCAAACAGGCCCGAGGCTGGCATATCGGCACCGTTTGCAAACCCACGGCTGCAAACGATAAATCAGCCTCTTGCCTGCCACTACCACTCAAGCCGCCAAATTGTCATTGGCTGAGGCTTCCGGCGTATCCAGATACCGGGCTAGGACCAGCGTCGATGCTGGCCCCGGCATTTCGACGCGAATGGGGCGCCCAGTGCGCATGTGCTCGTCGTGCGCCACTTCTTTTGCCAGCGCAATGGCAGCATCCAGCTGCAGGTCACTGAACAAGGTTACGTGCGCTCGAGTCACGTTCCAGTTGCCTTTACGCCCCTGCTTCAGCGAAATAATCACCATTGGAGCAACCCCATCTCTGACAAACTCAATATCGAAACGGCGGGCAGCCGTTGGCCGTTGTCACCTAAGCACGCAATGTGCCACGTCGAATACCCACGATATGTAAGCCATCGCCCACATTCTTCGTGCGGGAATGGCGGCTGGAGCATCCGTCGGGAAATGGACCATGGACGTTACACGTCAGAATACGACGAGGTTCGAGCGCCCCCCAACTGCGCGTCACGGGGGCATTGGACCCGCATAACTCAAGCCCTGCGCATAAAAAAATCGCCAGAGGGCATTTTTTTCATTGGTGCCACGCCGAGTGCGCTCGCGTTGCACTTCGATAGGAGCACCAGGGACGTCGCGTTGCCGATATTTCCCACCGCCAGCGCCCTGCGTTTGCTTCCGTGTCGTTAGTCCCGCCGCCACTGCCGAACGCCGTCGGGTTTGATTAAGAATACAAACCGCTGCCGACAGACAGCGTCCCCGGCGTGGCTCAGCGAATAAATTTACACATGGCTGCGTCAATCAGCAGGACGATATCTCGTGGAAAGTTCCCGACCGTCCTAAACAGATAGCGCCAAACATACCGACACATAGCGCCGCCTCTCCGCATCCCCTAGAAACCGCCGAAACCTTGCAGGCACAAAAAAACCCGCTGTCAGGCGGGTATCTTTGTCCTTTCGAGCCTCAGCGATCCCTGCTGAAACCCTTCATTGGTGCCAAGAGGGGCAACGAAAACATAGCATTTCTGGGGCGTACCGAAGATGATTTGAACAGATACCCCCAAATGTACCCCCAACTTGGTAATGCTTATCGTGCGCGTCGTGCGCAACAAAATATGCTGACCGCCTATTAGTTCGAGCAACTAAGCGTGCCCAACGTTAAGATGAACGATGCACGTTCCAACTTGACGCATCCCGCGGCTTGACGAATATACTTAGGTAGATATAGTGCTGAAGTTGTTCCTTCATAAAGACGCTGAAGCCGATCTGGAAGACCT